>CAZOHX010000570.1:0-2485 GCA_964579315.1 uncultured Saprospiraceae bacterium | reverse complement strand
ACTCCATCCGAATCGAATCAGATGTTGATTATTTGGAAAATATTGAAAATCCTGTTTGATTGAAAAATCATTAATTTTTGATAAATATTTTATCTTTCGATCCCCAAAAATATGCTTATTCTCATTCAAAAAGGAGTAAGTATCATGATTAAAGGTTTTAAAAGATGTATTTGAAAAATATGTCGTAGTATTCAAAAACAATTTTTCATGTATGATATGATTCCATCTAAAGGAAGAAACAAAGTTGTGCCATCCACCCGTTTTTTCGGATAAACTATTAAAAATTCCCCCACCTTTATATCCGTCTTTGGTCAAATATTTATCTTTTGAAAAAAATCCACTAAAAAATATTCGATCCTTATTGGTTAATTTTGAATTGTACTTTAAATTGAAATCTTGAAAAGAATAACCAAAATCATCTATAAATCCACTTCCAAAATTTTCAATCTTGATAACACCACGTAAAATCAAATCCAAATAAGTACGCCTTGCCGCCAACATAAGGGTACTTTTATCTTTTTTAAGAGGTCCGTTGATAGATATTTTAGATGACAAAATTCCAAAAGTGATATCTTTTTTCCATTTTTGATTATTCCCCTCTTTGGTGGTTATATCTATGACCGAAGATATTCTTCCCCCATACCGAGCTGGAAAAACCCCTTTTGAAACTGCAATTTTATTAATAGCATCGGCATTTATCGTGGACAAATATCCCCAAAGATGAAAGGGATTGTATAGAGGAACATTATCTAATAAAATCAAATTTTGATCAGCACTTCCGCCACGAACGTAAAACCCCGCACTTCCATCCATTCCTGATTTGATACCTGGTAATAAGCTCACTGATTTGAGAACATCTACTTCTCCACCAAGTGCAGGAATATTATTGATTTCATTGGATGATAATTCCACATTTCCCAATTTCGTATCTTCTACTTGTTGACTAATTGAATCCAATACAGTAATCACCGCTAATTTATTGGATAAGGGAATCATATTGATATTTAGTGCCTTTCCTTGTTCTACTTTTAAGATTTGATCTTCATATCCAAGATAAGTACATGCTATTTGACTCGTTTCAGAGGGGATTGTCAAACTGAAAAAGCCGTAATTATTAGTAATTGTTCCTTTTTGACTCACACCATCATAAATACTACATCCAATTAATACCTCTCCAGAATTACTGTCATATACAAATCCCGATATAGTGATCATTTTTTTTACATCACTCCATAACTTATTATTATTTTTAAAAAAAATGGTCACATTATTACCAATTAATTGATAAGCAAGCCCTCGGGAAAGCAATAATTTATCTAAAATATGATGCAGGGATTTATTATAGAAAGTTGAATTTATCTTTTGTTCAAAAATTGAAGATGTACTATACGCAAAGTCAATTTTTGAGACTTCCGTCAATTGACTTAACGCAGACTTTAAAGATACATTTTTAAATGATACACTTACTTTTTGATCTAAAAGGGACTGCCCTTTTGAGAAAGTAACTAAAAACAAAAAACCTAAAAGTGAAAAATACTTCAACACAATTTTCAATGAATGGGTTAATAATTAAAAATCAACCCAAGATAAGACAAATTTGTAATTTCTTACTCAAATACATAATTATTGTCAACAATTTTAACATTTAAGCCACACGATAGCTTCAAAACGTCTACAATTTCGGTGATTGGTGTTTTATCAAACTTACCATTAAAATGACAAGCTTTTTTCCTTTTCAATATGATTTTTGTGTCATAATAGCTATTTAAACTATGTACGACATCTTTTAAATTGGCATTTGTAAAGGAGAATTGTCCTGTTTTCCATGATAGATAATTTTCTGTTTTTATATCCGATTTAATTATTTGCTCTGCATTGACAACCGCCTGTTGCATGGGTGTCAAAATTACTTTTTGTTGTGTTAAGGTTGACTGGACTTTCACTTTACCTGTTTTTACGGCTACAGATGTTTGTTTTTTATCTGAATCTACATTAAAAGAAGTACCTAAAACGGTAATATCAGACAAGTCGGTGTGAATTGTGAATGGTTTTGCTGGATTCTTCGCTACTTCAAAAAAAGCTTCTCCTTTTAGACTAACCTTTCTCTTATTGGATTCAAATGTTTTGGGGTAGGAAAAACTTGTATTCGCATTCAACCATACTTTTGTTCCATCACTTAATACGACTTCTTGACCTTTAGTATCACTTACAATATTTACTATTTCTACGGTGCTATTTACAGTATGATTGTATTGATATAATGCGAATAAACTGACTATCAAGAGTAGTCCTACTGCGGCAATATTGCTCCATTTTTTGTAAAAAGGAATGACTTTGGTGGGTTTTGACAACTTTGCTTCTACTGATTTCCATGCTTTTTCAGTATCAAAGGATTTCAGTTGAATCTTTCCATTATTAAGCCATACCGTTTTTAGAGCCTGATATTCTTCCTTATTATCCTGAATAAAGGCAGCAATGATTGCTT
>CAZOHX010000569.1:0-2488 GCA_964579315.1 uncultured Saprospiraceae bacterium | reverse complement strand
TTTCTTCTTTACAAGACTTACAGACGGTGTATAAGGTCATAATTTTAAATATTGATTATCGAATAATTACTAAGTTCAATTGAGCAGCAATATCATTTCGGATATCCATTAATTTTTGATGCTTTTTAATTAAAATCATCAACTGGTCTTTGTCTCCAGCGGGTATTTCTTTGAGTAATAATTTATTGCGATTGATCATTTTTTCAATCTTTCTAAACTTAAAATGGAGTAGGGCATGCAATCCGTCGTTGACATAATTCTCATCTGGAGCGGGTTGCGTTTGTAACTCAATATCCCACAATTTTTTCCAATTTTCACTCATTTCATAGGGAGACGATGATATATCCACGGCAAGAGATGCGATTTCTTTATTTTTATGATTTACAAAATAATTTAATGATAGGGGTTTTTCATTGATTAAACTTTGATGATATTCATTAACAATCGTTTGATAAGTAGGATTGTCAAATTCATCTAATATATCTTCAATATTGCCCAAAATAAATTCCGCCACAGTAAGTTGATCTTCCTCATTATAGAATTTATGACCATCATTTATTAAAATTTTCACGATATGCTTTTCTTGGAAATTATCAGCAGATCTCTTTGGAAGTTGTGGTCTAGGATCTGATTGATCAATATTTTCTTCTGTAGGAAAGTTAGCAGAGGCTTTTCGCTCTTCTCTTTCTTTGTCTTGTCGCTTCTTTTTTAATACTTCAGATACATCTTTATTTAATGCACTTATCAAAACTTGCTCTGGAATCTCAAGAATATTAGCACATTGCTGAATATAAATGGATCTTTTGATAGGGTCGGGGATGAGTGAGATACTTGAAACTATATCTTTTACCAATCCTGCTCTTTTGATTGGATCATTTTTTGTTTCCTTTAATAGTAAGTCGGTTTTGAAGAGTATAAAATCTTTAGCTTCATTTTCAATATATGTTTCAAATGCAGTACTTCCAACTTCTTTTAGATAAGAATCTGGATCATGTCCTTCTGGAAGTAGAACAATTTTCACATTCAAATCTTCTTTCAAAACCAAATCTAATCCACGTAATGCAGCTTTGATTCCAGCAGCATCTCCATCATATAAAATTTTTATATTGGGCGTATATCTTCTAATCAATTTGATTTGTCCAACCGTTAGAGATGTTCCTGATGAAGCCACTACGTTTTCAATTCCAGCTTGATGCAATGAAATAACATCGGTATATCCCTCTACTAAGATACATTCATCTTTTTTTCTCATTGGTCCTTTTGCCAAGTGAGATGCATACAGTACGTTGCTTTTGTGATAAATTTCAGTTTCGGGAGAATTAAGATATTTGGGAGCTTTTTTATTGGGTTTTAAAATTCTTCCTGCAAAAGCAATCACTTTTCCATTGACATGATGAATGGGAAACATGACTCTATTTCTGAAAAAATCTCTTCCTGATTGAGATGTTAATCCCAATTTTTTCAACAATTCAATATTAAATGAATTTTGAATGGCAGCCTTGGTGAGTGCATCCGATGCATTGAACGTAATGCCTAAACCAAATTTTTCAATTGTCGCTTGATTGAATCCTCGTTCTTTAAAATAACTCAATCCAACAGATTTGCCCTCAGGTGTTTCAAACAGTGTTTTTTTGTAAAAATCTAGTGCGAAATTATTGATAATATATAAACTATCAATGAGTTGTCGCTCTTCTTCATTCTTTTCACTGGATTTATCTTCTTCTATCTCAATTCCATACCTAACTGCCAATGATCGGAGTGCTTCTGGATAGGTCATGCTATCGTGCTCCATTAAGAACTGAATCGGACCGCCACCTTGTCCACATCCAAAACATTTGTAAATATTTTTAGCAGGACTTACTGTAAAAGAAGGTGTTTTTTCATTGTGGAAAGGGCAAAGACCTAATAAATTGACCCCACGTTTTCTCAATTCAACGTAGTCCCCAACTACATCTTCTACCTTAGCAGTGTCAAATATTTCTTGAATTGTCTTTTGTGAAATCATTTTCTAAGTATGTTTTGTGCACTAATGCACGTCAAGTACTGCAAAGATACGATTTTCTTGGTTTTGAATTTCATTTATTGGCTTAAACCAGATACAAAATCACATAGATATAGAATTATTTTACTCATTTGTAATTTTCTTTTAAATTAATTATGGGAATTATCACAAAAAAATATTCCTTATATTTTAATAAAACGGTAAGTTTTACTTCTGTTTCTATATTTTGTAAGATATTCACATCTGGTTGTTTTGGTTGGACACACTTAGTTAATTGTTTTGCTGTATTTTTTATAAAGCTCGAAGTACTATTCACTTCAATTAGTTTTATATTTTTAATGCTTTTTATTTCCATTTTTATTAAAATTCATAATGATGTCGCCTTGATATATGGTTGTCGTGTTTTGGTATTACATCATCTAAAATCACGTTTACTAAACTTCAAAAGTTTAGTAAACGTATCATATTATGTCATATTTGCAAACC
>CAZOHX010000568.1:0-2496 GCA_964579315.1 uncultured Saprospiraceae bacterium | reverse complement strand
AGCAAAAAATTAAAAACGGTATCCCCATATATTTGTTTAAATCCATCTTTAAGTTTTTTGAGCGGCAATTCAATCATTTGAGCCAACTCTTGCAAACTTGGAGGATTTGCAACACGGTCAATTATGATTTTTTTTGCCTTAATGATTTTTTTTACATTAGCTTCATCCTTTAAAAAAGGACAATTATCAGCACCTTCTTTCTTACTAAAAAATATGCTTAATAATTCATACACTTTTCCTTTTGTATATAAAACTTCCAAAGATGGGCTTAGATTGAAATTAAAAATTTCTAACAAGACAACGTGCTCTCTCGGGCTTAAATCTTTTTGTGTATAATATTTTCTATTAACATTTTCTCCTTCCAAAAACTGTATCAATCTCGCTTCTTTGGAAAAGAAATGATGAAAACGATCAATACTCACCAATAAAATGATATATTTCGCATTTGGAGCTAAATCCAAATTAATAGGTAAATCTTCATTGGGATTGTACAAAAACACGGCGGAATTTTCAGCAACAGCCATTATATAACGCCCATTGTTGAAAATCAATTTACTATTTTCTGCCAAAGAAAAGTGAATCTGTATAAAATCCTTACTTACTTCTTTAATTTCTTTTTGAATATCGTCTGATGTATTATGATACTTTAAAAGAAAAAAATCTTTTTCTAATTCTGTTATTTTATTTGAACTTTTATCGTTATTTTTCATATCCAAAAAGAATTAATGCTACAATATTGTATTGATTTCTACGAATTTTGCCAAATATACGTATATTTTAATCCAAATGCACCTATTTAATCAAAATTTTCATAGCGACACTAAAAAACCTTTTAGCGTTATAATCTAATTCTTTTTAGGACTAATTTTGTATTCGCAAACAAAAAGAAAAGAATGTTTTGGTTAAAAAATAAGTTTTGGTTATTTATTTTAGTTGCTCAAGTAGGATTGATGAAGGGTCAATCCTACGACGAGCAAATAAATCCTAAAATAGAAAAGCTACTCAACGAAGTTGTCATTTCTGCTACAAAAACCAAACGGCAATTAAGTACTACCACTGTTCCCGTGACACTTATTCAAACAAAAGATATAGAAAACACAAATGCGTTGAGAATAAATAGTCTATTGGATGAATATACTGGACTAAATACAGTTTCAAGTGCATTAGGAACAGGTATTCAACTTCAAGGACTTGATGCGGATTATTCTTTAATTATGATTGACGGTGTGCCTATCATTGGTCGATTAAATGGTGTTTTAGATTTATCTCGGCTTTCGGTTTCTAATATTTCTCATATAGAAATAGTAAAAGGTCCATCTTCTGTCCTATTTGGCTCAAATGCCTTGGCTGGAATAGTCAATATCATCACAAAATCGCCAAAAAATGAGCAATCTCTAGGCATTACAGCCAAAGCCAGTTCATTCAAGACCTATGATTTTTCTATAGATGGAATCTTAGCAAAAAACAAATACAAAGGAGTAATTTCTACAAATTATTATAGTACAGGAGGTTATGATTTAGCCTCCAATTATCAAGGTTATAATTTATCTACCGATTATTATGGCAAAACAGTTTCACCACATTCAAACTATGCTTTTTCTTTTCAAAATGAATATACCTTTTCTGAAAAATGGAAAGCACATTTAAACATGAGAATATTCAATGAAAACGAAAAATACAATTTTATAGATAGTAAGAATGAAATTATTCATGGACATGGGAAAGTAGTGGATTGGTCTATCAAACCTTGGATTACTTATCGGCTTTCTCCAAAATTTAAGACAGAAATAAGGTATAGTTACAACCAATATGGAACAAAAACAACCGAACAATATCAGACTAGTGACAACATGTACAGTAGTTCGTTTTACAATGAAAACTATGGATTATTAGAGTGGCAAAATGATTTCAAATTAAACAAATCGCATGAATTTACTGTTGGAATGGGATATGAAATGGAAGGAGTACAAACTTCAAGACTTTCAGACGATAAATTTCACAATGCCAATAACAAGTTTGTTTATTTTCAATATATTTTTAATCATAAAGACAACCTAAATGTAGTTTTAGGTACTCGATACGAACAGCATAAAAATTATGCTCATCAATTTAATCCCAAAATTTCTTTCAAATATAATATTGCACCAAAATATGTTATAAAAGCGTCTATTGGTCGTGGATTTAAGAAACCCGATTTCAAACAACTTTATTTTAATTATACAAATAATGCAATTGGCTATACTGTTTTGGGGACTACCTTTGTAGCACAAGGAATTAAAAATTTACTATCTCAAAATGATATAGCCATAGACCCAGAGAGTGGATTGCCAGTCATTTATGATTTATATGATAAAATCATAAAAAATGGGGGAAAAATAGATGCAGAATCATCTACGGGTATTAATCTTGGAATGAGTATTCGTTCCATCAAAAATACAATTATTGATTTCAATCTTTTTCGAAACGATCTTAAAAATTTGATTGAAACCACTCCAA
>CAZOHX010000567.1:0-2498 GCA_964579315.1 uncultured Saprospiraceae bacterium | reverse complement strand
CTTGTCGCAAAAATCGTTTAACAACCCAAAAGGTACTAAAAATTGAAATTAATACACCCAATAACGTCAATCCTAAAAAAAGAATCCCAATCTTCATGAAATCTGTATTGTGATATTGCATGAAAAACCCTTTTTGAACATAAACCACCAATAAAGCTAGGAAAAATATGGCCAAAATTGCACTAATCAATCCATTATAAAGACTTTGCATTACAAAAGGTTTACTAATAAATAAATCATCTGCACCTACCAATTGCATATTTTTAATCAAAAATCTTTTTTCAAAAAAGGCTAGTTTAAAAGTATTGTGGATGAGTGCAATCGCAACAACTAACCCAATTAGTCCAAATAGAAAACTGATCCATCCAAATTTTCTGATATTCTTTATTAATGTATCTACAAAAGTTTTGGGATAATAGACATCTCGTACAATAGAATTCTTAGTAATTTCAGTTTTGATTTGATTTAAATAAGCAGTCGTCATATATTTGGAGATGACATTAAATTTGATGATGTCATACAACGGATTGTTGATGTCGTATTGGACTAAATCTTCGCCAAGTTCTTTTTTGAGTTTTTTAAAAGCTATCTCTTTATCAATAAATTTTACAGAATTGGGCTTTACAATAGAATTTTTCTGTAATTGTTGAATGATTTTTGCTCGTTCTGGTTTATTGCTATTTTTTAGTTCAATTATGATATCCACCTGTTCTTGGAATGAATTGGTGATGGATTTGGTGTAAATTAGTACCAGTCCAAAAAAACCAAATAAAAGGAGTACCATCGTAACACTTATGATGGCATAATTATAATTTTGATTGGATTGTTTTTTTGATTTCAAAGTATATTTATCAAGTTTCAACAACAAAATTATAAAAATGTGTTAAAATTCAATACAATTTTTAGGGTTTAATTTATCTTTGTTCTAATTGTGTTCATTATCGAAATCTAATAGTATGAAGTTTTCAATTACCATAGTCCTTGTATTTTTTTCCTTTTTTTCAAATGGACAGCAATTTTTACTTAAAAATGCTTCTTTTGAAGGTACGGCACATGATGCTGTAATGCCTGCTCATTGGATGGCGTGTAAAGCCGGATCTACCCCTGATATTTTGCCTGGCTTTTGGGATGTTAATCTTGATCCATCTGATGGAGAAACCTATGTGGGATTGATTACTCGAGAAGATAAGACGTATGAATCCATTGGGCAAAAGATACAAACTTTGAAGAAGTCGCAATGCTTTGCATTTAGCGTAAATTTGGCTCACTCCAATGCGTATGCGGGCTACAATCTACCTGTTAGGTTTCGAGTATGGGCAGGTAAAACAGCGTGTAAAAAAGATCAATTAATAGGTGAAGTTGGAATTGTGGGCCACGAGGATTGGAAAACCTATGATTTTTCATTTGTAGCGGAGCAAGACATTAATTTTATAATAATAGAAGCTTATTATGTCAAGGGAATGCTCTACGATTATCGTGGGAATATTTTGGTGGATAAAATGACTCCTTTTACGAATTGTGATCGTGCAGAAATACATTATTTCGTTCCCAATATGCCGCTAAAAGGCTAATGAAATCACTTTTCTCGCTGTTCTAATTCTTCAATGGTTAAACTTCTAGTGTGTTCAGAATGTTTGAAATTTTTATTTGGATTTCCCATTTTTAAAAGGGCTTTGATTTGATTCAAAACGAATAGTGGCAATCCCCATAAAGCTTTCCAAATTTCACTAGGTACTTTTGATAAGTATAGTGTCCATAAAATATTTCCGAAAAAGATAAATATCGATCCAAATAATAGATAACTGATTTTTGGATTTACAAAATAACTCAAAATACCGAGCATTCCCGAAATGAAAAGTAAAATAAAAAGGGGAGGAGACATGGTCATTAATCCAAAAAATAATTTATTGAAATTTAAGGTAAATAGTCCTTTGAAAAATAGTCCAACGGAATTGGGTAAATTTTGAAAATAAGAAAATAACCATCTACTTCTTTGAGTTTCAACTTGTTGTCCATCAACGACTTTTTCGTCATAAATGACAGCATTCCAAGCATAAACAATCTTTTCATTATGTTTTAATAGAAAATTTTGAAGAATTTTATCTTCTTGAAGCATTTTTTTCCATTTCTCTTTCCCTTGTTGTATTTCAGGACTATCTAAATAGGCTTTATATAAATCTGATTTTACGGCCATCCCTGATCCTGAAATTACAGAAGATGATCCAATTAAATAAGGTGCATATCGCTCGATATAATTTTTGTAAAATTCACCCGTAGCATCTGCACACGCATATACAGTGTCAAGGTTTTTGGCAGTTCTTTGTCCTTGGATACTTCTGTGACCGTTGAATGCATATTTGTTGATTTCAGAAAGAAAATTTTTAGGAACAACATTGTCTGCATCAAAAACAGCGATATATTCATGATTTCTAACAAAGTTATCAATCCCATAAATCAAGGATTTTGCTTTCAAATTTAAGGGCGGTTGTGGATTTAGA
>CAZOHX010000566.1:0-2499 GCA_964579315.1 uncultured Saprospiraceae bacterium | reverse complement strand
AAAAAACAACATCACGACCGTCAGACCGAATAGAATAACATTGATTAAATGACCAATGAAAGCATTTTTACCAAATAATTGCCATTCAATGGCAAACATAATCAAGGTTAACGGTCGATATCTGCCACCAGAAACAAGACGATCTTTTCCAGACTCTTTGAAGAATCCACGAAAAGTATCATATTTCAAGATATTTGGAATCCCCGAAATTCCCTGAGTAGTAAATTCATTATCATAAATGACGATAGCATCATCCTGAGTAAATTCATTAAATAAAGAATTGGCATATAATAAACAGGTAAAACCAAAAAGCAACCAAGCAATAATATTTGGTTTTAGAGTCATCTGAAATGTAGGCTTACTAGAGGAAGTAGTCTTTGCTTTTAAATTTTTATGCTTTTTCGCCATATCGGGAAATTTATTGCAAATATAAGAATGTTTTTTAATCTATAGGTAAGAAAACAATAGCGGGTGTTTTTGCTCAACTAAATACACAAAAAAATTACTTCTCCTTAATTAACAATACGTGTAACTTAGATAAAGTATCCTTTACCTTTTCCAAAGATTTGACATCATCTTTTACAAGCATAAAATATCGGGGCGTATTTTTAAATGATAAATTGTAACGATGACCATTTTGGGCAATTAATTGAACAAATTTATCAAAAAAGGGAGTTTCATAAAAAGAAGATTGAGGATTGCTGATAAAATAGCATCTCATTTTCCCATTTTTATAGATCATTCGTTCAAACCCGAGTTCCATACAAAACCAACGAATTCTAAGACCATCAAATAAACGCAAAATAGGTTTAGGTAATTTTCCAAACCGATCCACTAATTTTTCAGAAAAAGATTTCAAGTCATTTTCATTGGCAATTTGGTCGATTTCAGAATATAAATTCAATCTTTCTTGGGATTGATTTACATAATCACTAGGAATGTACATTTCCACATCGGTATCAATTTCCACTTCTTTAACATAATCTCTTTTCTTTTCTAATTCATCTTTAAATAGGTCTTTAAATTCAGAATCCTTCAATTCGGTAATAGCTTCATCCAAAATTCTTTGAAAAGTTTCGTATCCTATATCCGTAATAAAGCCACTTTGTTCGCCCCCGAGCATATTTCCAGCCCCACGGATATCCAAATCTTTCATAGCGATTTCAAATCCACTTCCCAAGTCAGACAATTCTTCCAAAGCCTGTAATCTTTTTCTTGCTTCGGGAGTTAGTGTTGAGATAGGCGGACACATCAAATAGCAAAATGCTTTTTTATTAGAACGTCCGACTCTACCCCGCAATTGATGTAAATCGCTCATTCCAAATTGATGAGCATTGTTGATAATTATGGTATTGGCATTAGGAATATCTAGTCCTGTTTCAATAATATTTGTAGAAATAAGGATATCAAATTTATAATCAATAAAATCGACTAAAGTTTGCTCTAGTTTTTTTGAATCCATTTGCCCGTGAGCTAGACGAATATCGGCATCAGGAATAACTCGAGCAATAAGTGCGTGCATATCCACCAAGTTTTTCACTCTATTGTGAACAAAAAACACTTGTCCACCCCGATCCAATTCATAATTGATAGCGTCTTTGATCATTTCTGGATTAAAAAGTCTGATTTCTGTATGAATAGGTTGGCGATTGGGAGGAGCTGTACGCATCACGGAGAGATCTCTAGCGGAAAGCAAAGAAAACTGAAGTGTTCTAGGAATGGGCGTTGCGGTCAAAGTGAGCGTATCCACATTTACTTTTATATTTCGGAGTTTTTCCTTAGCGGCCACCCCAAATTTTTGTTCTTCATCAATAATCAACAACCCCAAATCCTTAAATCCAACATCTTTGCTCAACAAACCATGAGTTCCAATGACAATATCGATAGAACCTTCTTTGAGTTTTTTAAACACTTTTTTTCTTTCCCCCAGTGTTTTAAATCGATTTACAAAATCTACGGAAGTCCCAAAACCAGATAAACGTTCACTAAAAGTACGATAATGCTGAAGTGCCAAAATGGTAGTAGGGACAAGGATTGCGACTTGTTTACCTCCCAAAACCGCCTTAAAAGCGGCACGAATAGCAATTTCAGTTTTTCCAAAGCCAACATCACCACAAATCAATCTATCCATGGGGATGGGTTTAGTCATATCCTCTTTTACTGCTTGAGTGGTTATGACTTGATCAGGAGTATCTTCATAGATAAACGAAGCTTCCAACTCATTTTGTAGATAATCATCTTCGGGGAAAGCAAATCCTTTGGTAGCTTTACGTTTGGCGTATAATTTAATGAGTTCTTTGGCGATATCTTTAACCTTACCTTTAGCTTTTCTTTTAAGATTTTTCCATTTATCTGAGCCGATTTTACTTAAAACGGGGATTTTCCCTTCTGATGTAGAGTATTTTGATAGTTTGTGCAAAGCATTGATACTCACATAAAGAATATCATTGTTTTTGTAAATAATTCTTACTGATTCTTGGGTTTTTCCATTAATTTCAA
>CAZOHX010000565.1:0-2503 GCA_964579315.1 uncultured Saprospiraceae bacterium | reverse complement strand
AGAGACGCCCCCGCATTCCATCGATTGGTTACCATTTGAGCATGCGGACCTCCATAAACATAAACTAAAACTGGATATTTCTTTGATGGACTAAAGTTGCTAGGTTTAATCATTCTGGCATGTAATTTTCCAAAAGAAGTAGGTACGTCAACCAACTCAATAGAAGGCACAGTATAACCATTAAAAGGATTATTTGCTTTATAAATTGTTGAAGATTTCTGATTTTTAGTTTTAATGATATCCACTCTAAAAGGAGTATCTAAATTGGTAAAATTATCTAAAATATACTTACCATCTGGTGATATTATGCCAATATGAGTTCCATGTTCCTTAGTAATTTGAGTGGTTTTACCAGATTTTAAATTAACTTTAAAGATATGTCGATCTCTAGAATCCATCCCAGTTCCTTGCACATAAGCATATCTTTTCTTAGAGTCAAATCCCAAAACAGACTGCATTACTCCATTGTTTTTAGTCAACTGCATATCTTCTGTTCCATCCACATCAAATTTATACAAATTCATAAAACCATTTTTTTCTGAAAACCATATAAAGCGATTTTTATCTATAAAATTAGCGGGAGTTTCGGGTTCTACCCATGCGTCATTGGTTTCTTCAAAAAGTGTTTTCACGAACTTACCGTTGGAAGCTTTATATTTATTCAACCACATATGGTTTTGATCTCTATTGATCTCTGCGATATAAATATATTTTCCTTTAGGTCCCCAAGATAAATTGGTGTAATAGTGATCGTCTTTCCCACTATTTTCAATATACTTCACCTTGCCTTTTTTTACATTGTAAATACCTACTCGTGCTATTTCAGATTTTTGTCCTGCCATTGGGTATTTAATAGATTTTAAAGCCCCAGGGGTAGTCGTAATATCCAAAAGGGGATAATCCCAAACATTTGATTCATCTTTTTCATAAAAAGCTAGATATTTTCCTTTTGGAGACCAAAAAGTGCCCTTTGAAATACCAAACTCAAATCGAGCGATAGCTTGTCCTGAAACAATATTTGAATCTTCATTTTTGACCACTGCTACATCTTCTTTCTTAGGTGTAGAAACATACAAATCATTATCAATGGTATAAGCCACCGAATTGGATACCGCTTGAAAATCACGATTTTCCGCACCTTTTTGAAAAGAAACCATTTTTGTCACCGTTTTCTCTTTCATATCATATTTGTAATAAGTTTCGCCATCACGATAATAAAAAGAATGTTGATCTATCCAAGAAATATAAGGAAACGATTGTTTGTCGCCACCTAAAACACTAGCATCAATAGTTGTTTCTTTTTTAGAACTCCTATCGACCAATATTAGTTTTTTACCTGAATTATAACTATAGGCATCTGAAGATCCCGCCCACTGCAAATTAGATAATCGACTTGGCTGCAATCCTTTTTGATAAGACAAAACAGCATCTTCTAAAGAGAAAGTTTTTTGTGCAAAAGTGGCGTTTAAAGTCAAAAATAGAATAAAGAATAATATATTTTTCATTTCAATGATTTTATTAAATTATAAGTTTTTATCAAATATAGACAATTCGCAACGTTATACAAAGATGACACAACAAAAAAAACATCATCCAAAAAAGGACGATGTTTTAATTCTATGTATATATATAAGGGTTTCAATACTATAAGGCGAAACTTTCGCCACAGCTACACTCACGAGCAGCATTCGGATTAGAAAATACAAAACCTTTTCCATCTAAACCATCAGAAAATTCCAAGGTAGTATTTGCTAAATACAAAAAACTCTTCAAGTCTGTTACTAGTTTGATGCCTTTATCTTCAAATTCCTGATCCATAGGAGCCAGTTCATTATCAAAATCCATCTTATAGGTTAACCCCGAACAGCCCCCACTTGTTACAGAAATTCGAATAAAATATTCATTCTGATCAAGTCCTTGTTTATTCATGACAGATTCCAACCTTTCTTTTGCTGCATCAGATACAAATAGCATTTTCTATAATTATTAATTGTTAATTATAAATTGTTAATTTCAACTTACTCGGAAAAACAGAATATTTTATTTTTCTTGTTTTTCTTTATAATCTTTAATTGCTCCTTTTATGGCATCTTCTGCCAATACTGAGCAATGAATTTTTACAGGTGGCAAAGCCAATTCTTCAACGATTTCCATATTGTCAATTGCTAAAGCTTCATCCAAAGTCTTTCCTTTCAGCCACTCTGTAGCTAAAGATGATGAAGCAATTGCGGATCCACAACCAAAAGTTTTGAATTTAGCGTCTTCAATCAGACCTTCATCATTTACTTGAATTTGTAAACGCATGACATCACCACATTCTGGTGCTCCAACCAATCCTGTTCCCACATTTTTGTCATTTTTATCTAACGTTCCTACATTTTTAGGATGTTTAAAATGCTCTAATAATTTTTCTGAATAGGCCATTTTTAAATTGTTAATTGTTAATTATAAATTATTAATTATTGTTCGATCTTTATAAGCTGTTAATTGTTAATTATGTTTC
>CAZOHX010000564.1:0-2506 GCA_964579315.1 uncultured Saprospiraceae bacterium | reverse complement strand
CATCAAAATGATACAATCCATTGTTTAAAATAATAGGCAAAGAATCCGACAAATCTGTATCTATTGGATAATTTTCAGTATTGATAGACGTAAAAGTCGAATTATCACAAAAAGGACCACCTTCATCCTTGTCCAAAATCCCATCATTATCGTCATCCGTATCATCGACATCAAAGAGACCGTCATTATCTGTATCTGCACGATTATCTTCATCATCACATGCATCAGAAATTCCGTCCCCATCAATATCTGGACCAAAATGTATTACATCAAAGTCAGAAGATTGTCCCATACCTACTAAGAGCGGTACTCCTAATGTATCAACTCCCCCTATTATTTCACCAGTCATTGGGTCTATATCCGAAATCGCCAGTGTATCCGCTGCTTCTAGTGCATCAAAACAACCATCATTATCACTGTCAATATCAAGATGGTCAGGTATCATATCACCATCACTATCAATACCTTTATTAATCACATAGTTATATTCGGCAAAATTTCCAAGTGCACAAACATCAAATAATAAAGAAAATAAGTTTGTATTGTCCGCAGCAGTTACATTATTACCTGTGGTCGCAAATTCAAAACTATTAATATTAAAATAATTAAAATACATTGCAATTTTAGTATCTAATACAACTCCTGGATACGTAAATACAGGTCCTTGAAAATTTACGGCTGTTGTATCTGTCGTAATAGTAAGTTCTGTATTTTTATCTACAGCGTAAAAATCAGGACTTCCTAAAATAATCGTTTCATTGGCATTGGCACCATCGATATCATAGAAGATACCCCCAAACTGATCTAGAGGTATAACAGCATCTGTGTTAGCAATTTTAAATTCAATTTTAAATTTCATGGTAGCTGTTTGGCCTGCAGGAACATTATATTCGGCCTGCCAAGCATCTGGATTACCAGTATCATCTCTATCGATTGTAAAAGATGTGATATTGGCATCCGCTTCTGTAATCGTAATCACCGCATCAAGTGGGATAGCATTAATACTTACTACCTCTGAAAATCTAAATTCATCTCCTACAAAAGGCGGGCCAGCATTACCTACATCTTGGGTAACTGCATCTGCATGAAAAACCATTTGAGGAAAGGAACAAGAACCAGCTGAATGAGGATTAAATCCTAAGGATTCTTCCACATCCAAAATACCATCATTGTCGTCATCCAAATCTAGACTATCCACAATGGAATCACTGTCTGAATTTTGAGCGATCACTATTGTACTCCAAAAAGTACAACTTAGGACAAGTAAAAAACTTATCGTTGGTGTTTTAAAAAATTGAAATACTCGTTTCATTTTTGTGTTTTTAAAAAAAGTAAAAAATAATATTGGTCTTTTGGGGCAACCCTATTACATACAAAGTAGTCCTTTAACATTCTTGCTAAAACTACCTATCTTTTCATTTTTCAAAGTATTGTACCATAAATAGAAATACATAATTTTAATGAAACACTAATATTGAATTGAAATTTTAAAACTAAAAAACGGATACCAAAGCGTTTAATTATTTTAAATAATTTTTTTATTAATGTTTTTATGTTTATTGTGACATGACAAACTTTTGTCATTCGTAGGGTTATACATAAACCAATCTGATAATGTTACACATATTGGCAAAAAACATATATTCTGTTTTATAGCACAAAAGGATAGGAAATAAAGACAAGAAAAAAGGAAATCACAAATATGATTTCCTTTTAAAAATTTACTTTCAATAAGCTAAGAAACAAAAAAGGAGACTTTAATCCACCCAATCCGCAATAAAGACATTGGTATCTCGAGTACCGCCATTATTTCTATTGGATGAAAATACAATACGCTTTCCATCCCAAGAAAACATTGGAAATGAGATAAATGAATTTCCAAAAGAGATACGCTCTAATCCTGTACCATCCGTATTGATCATATATAGATTGAATGGAAAACCACGCTTACTTTCATAGTTGGAACTAAAGAGTATTTTTTTACCAGAAGGGTGATAATATGGCGACCAATTGGCATTTCCAAGATGCGTAATTTGTTTTAAATCTGATCCATCAATATTACATGTATATAATTCCATATCGGTTGGCATCACCAATCCTTCTTTTAATAAGTCTTTATAAATTTTGATGTCTTCTGGTGTTTTTGGTCTAGATGATCTAAAAACCAGTTTCTTGCCATCTGGAGAAAAGAATGCCCCACCATCATAACCCAATTCATGGGTCACTTGTTTGACATCTGATCCATCGGTTTTCATGGTGAATAATTCCAAATCACCTGTTCTCATTGATGTAAAAACGATTAAACTTCCATCAGGAGATACCGTTGGTTCTGCATCATATCCAGGTGTATCTGTCATTCTTTTTTTTATATTTCCTTTTAAATCTGCTACGAAAATATCAAAATCAGGATAAATGGGCCAAACATATTTATGGTCTGCTCTTGGTTTGGGTTCTGGTGGACAATTTTTATCTCCTAAATGGGTAGAAGAATAAATAATTGTAGAAT
>CAZOHX010000563.1:0-2511 GCA_964579315.1 uncultured Saprospiraceae bacterium | reverse complement strand
AAGGCCTAAATAGGGTTGAAAATAACGTCTCTGATGCTTTATCATCCAATAATAAGACTGGAGTTATTCTGGCGAACGTAAAATTGGTAAGAGAATAAGAAACAAGTAGTTTACATAATTAATAATTTTAGATTTTTAGAAAGGTGCATTTCCGAGAGGATATGTACCTTTTTTTGAATGATTACTTCACATTA
Source organism: uncultured Saprospiraceae bacterium (assembly GCA_964579315.1). Taxonomy (GTDB): domain Bacteria; phylum Bacteroidota; class Bacteroidia; order Chitinophagales; family Saprospiraceae; genus CAMZLN01. The sequence goes on along the minus strand of CAZOHX010000563.1, from coordinate 2,317 downwards.
CCCCCACCCTGCTGATTCCACCGTGCACGATACCCACGTGTATCATAATGTACAGACATAGTTCCAAGATACCGTCCTACACCCCCTTCATCTTTAATAATTTCATTTTCAAGAATATCCAAAATAATAGATTTATCTTCTTGATTTGCCGCTCCATTATCATCAACATCTCCGATTACAATATCAATAGCTTCGCCCAATTGATGATGACTTTTTGGTACTCCACCTATTTCTGAATTGTATTTTGGATGACGAAAACCGTTCACGATTTTAAACCCAGTTTCATTATAACCTTTCTTATAGAGGGCATTTTGAAAATCCAACGTTTTATGAATTACTTTTTCATCTACCAACCAATAGACCTTGTGTTTTGTTAATAATTTTGTAAGATGCTCTCCTAGAAATTCATCATTGGGCAAAAAGTCTATGATTCTGAAATCTCCAACCAAAAAATGAAAAATATCGCTACCTTCTAGTACATAGAAATATCTTTTTTTCAATTTATTTTCATAAAAAGAATTGACCATACCTGTTGATTCACGATATGAAAGAGGCAACTGTGCATAAGGTATTTTCTGTAAATTTTGAAAAATCAAGTCAATTTCATCATGGGACTCAATAATATGTTGCCCAGTTGTGAAATCATACCACAAACGCATCACATGCTCTTGCATTGGTGTAAACAACCACAACAAAATTATCACTAGACACGCTCCTAGTAGTTTAGTAAAATTTTTCATCTACTTAATTCACAACTGATGTGAAATCATCCATTTTTCAGGATACAAAGTTGATTTAACAATATCGATCAAAAGCTTGAATAAGATTTTGAGCAATCACATCAGCAGGCCTACCTTCAATAGACAATCTTTCTAAAAAATGAACCAATTTTCCATCTTTAAACAAAGCAATACTTGGAGATGATGGAGGATATGGAATCATATATTCTCTAGCCTTTTGTGTAGCAGCACCATCAACTCCAGCAAAAACAGTAACGACTTTCGCTGGTTTTTTTTCTGTATGTTGCAAGGCCATTTTAGCACCTGGTCTTGCATTAGCTGCCGCACATCCACAAACTGAATTTACAACTAGAAAAACAGTTCCTTCGCTATTACCTAAAACTTCATCTACTTGCTCTGGAGTAGTAAGTCCTTCAAATCCATAATCTGTTAAATCTTTTGCTAATGGAGCAACCATTTCTGGTGGATACATAATTTATTATTTTTTAGTTTCAAAAATTGAATTACAATATAGACATATTTATGTGAATCTATTTAAGCAAACAAATTTTGTACTTAAAAGTTTATTTTTTTGAAATCAGGTACTAGAAGTCCGATATTTAATTTGTAAACCATGCAAAAAATTACGCAAAAACTGATCCTTACAAAGTCTAAACTGACTTTGAGTAGGCTTTCGAAACAATGCCGTAATTTCGTGTTTTCCAACATGAAGATTAGCCAAATCAAGGATATCGATAATATCTTCTGTCTTTAAATTCAAAGCAATTTTTAGTTTACGAAGAACCAAATTATTGGATAAAGTCTTTTCCGCAATGGGTAATGGGCCTTCTCTTTTTCCCCTTTTCAAAATAATAAAACCATTCAAGAAATATGCTAAATCCTTATCATAAATTCCTTTAAAATAGGGATCATCATCTTTTTTCAACCAATTGGTGACCTCTGCCCTAGTCACCTCCTTCCCTGCGGAAGCAAAAATATCAATCATTTGTTGATCCGAAAGATCAAACGTATATCTAAGTCGTCGTAAAGTATCATTGTTTGTCATAGTAAATAAATGTTTTTAATAAAATCAAAATTTCATTCTGGGATCAGGAATAATACTCTGATCTGCAAAAATTCCCTTTTTAAATTTATAATAACCTGCAATAGCAATCATACCCGCATTATCTGTACAATACTGAAAATCAGGAATATACGTAGTCCAACCATTGTTCAATCCCAAAATTTGCAATTTTGATCTCAATTCTGAATTGGCAGATACTCCACCAGAGATGGCGACTTCATTGATGCCTGTTTTTTTTGCCGCGATACTCAATTTTTTCAATAGAATAGAAACAATTCGGTCTTGAACCGATGCACAAATATCGTATAAATTTTCTTTTATAAAATCAGGATTAGTTTTTAGCTCTTTTTTTAAAAAATACAAAATAGATGTCTTTAATCCCGAGAAGCTAAAGTCTAACTCCCCTACTCGTGGTTCGGGAAAATCAAAAACGGGTTTCCCTAATTTGGCAAATTTATCAATCAAAGGTCCTGCAGGATAATCTAATCCGAGCAATTTTCCCGTTTTATCAAAT
>CAZOHX010000562.1:0-2513 GCA_964579315.1 uncultured Saprospiraceae bacterium | reverse complement strand
AATAGACTGTCTCGATTGTGCCAATTGTTGTAAAACTACACCCACGACGGTAAATTCACAGGACATTAAACGTATTTCTAAATTTTTAGGGATTAGTAAAAAACAATTTATGCGTAAGTATGTGATGGATGATTTGACGGGTGATTTGGTATTAAATTTTGTTCCATGTACGTTTCTAAATGATGATAATACGTGTGCTATTTATGAAGTGCGTCCGAGTACTTGTATCAAATATCCATTGACGGATGATTCTGAATTTAAGCGACGCTCCAAATGGAATGCGAAGAATACAATGATTTGTCCAGCTAGTTTGTTGGTGGTGGATGGTTTGTGATTTAGATGTGTAAAATAATAGTGATTTTGGTTTAAAGCCTCCGCATCTTTGCCATATAAAACCCATCAAACCCAAAGTCTTGTGGTAAAAGTGTTTTTTCTTCTATCAATTCAAATTGATTGTTTCTTTCTAAAAATGCTTGAACTTGATCTTGATTTTCTGAAGGAAGAATACTACAAGTAACATAAATTAATAGTCCGCCTTTTTTAGTGATTGGACTATAATTATCTAGTATTTCTCTTTGAGTTTTCTTGATTTTATTAATTTTTTTCAAGGACAATTTCCATTTTGTATCTGGATTTCGTCTAAGTACTCCTAGTCCAGAACAGGGGGCATCTATGATGACTCGATCGGCAGTATCATATAATGTAGTATAGATATCTGAATCATCAATGGTCGCCGTTTGGATAACAGCTTTTGCTCGTTTTGCTCGTTTTCTTAATTCTTTTAATTTCCAATCGTAGATGTCTAATGCAAAAAGTTGCCCTTTATTTTGCATCAAAGCGGCAAAGTGCAATGATTTTCCACCTGCTCCAGCACATGTATCTACTACTCTCATATTGGGTTGAATTTCTGCAAAATGTCCTACTTCTTGAGATGAAGCATCTTGAATCTCGAAAAGACCATCTTTGAATGCTTTTGTATGAAGAATGTTTTTACGTTCTTTCAAAATTAGACTAGATGCTTTGAACGGAATGGTAGCAATATTTTCTTTTTCGAGCAGAATCCTTAAATTTTTTCGAGATATTTTTAATGTATTGGTTCTTAAAACTGTGGGTGCTTGCTGGTTGAGTGCATTTATAGTTGCTTCCCAATCTGAATTTAGTTCTTTCAATCCAATATCATCTAGCCAATCAGGAATGGAAGCTTTTATTTTTAAAGAATTAATTTTTTCAAAGGCAGATTTAATAGATTTTTTATTTAAATTGGAAAATACTTCCCAATCAGGTAGGGCTTCACCTTTTAATATCCAATATATTCCAAACATTTGATGCCAGTCTGCTTGTGATGTTGGTTGATGACCAAGTATCTCGTAATACAAACGATACCATCGGACGATTTCATAAATAGATTGTGCCAGGAATCTACGATCTCGGGATCCCCATTTTTTATTGGATTTTAATAGTTGTGGAACAACTTTGTCTGCATATTTATTTTCTTGAAAAATAGATGAAAGACTGTTGGTAACTCCTGAAACGAGATTGGTGTAAAGTCGCATTGAATATTATTTGCCACAAAGATAGAAGATTCTTTGGTGTAGTCAAATAACGATTTTGATTTTAGGATGAGCATCTAATTTTTTGAACAAATTCAATAGAAATATCTAAGATTTCCGCAATAGTTTGATTGTCAAAACCTTTTTCAATCATTTTTTTGATGGCAGCAATATTTTTTCGCATTCTTTCTTTTTCTATCCCTTCTTTTCTCCCTTTTTCTATTAATCTATCATAGGCTGTCATAATTACGTTTTTTATTGGATTTTCTAAGATTTCAATAATTATATTTAATTTTTCTTCTTTTAGTTGGTTAGCTTTAGTTATATAAACGAAAATACTTTCTAAAAAGTTCGTTGTGACCAAATCATTTATGGTTTCTTCATGACCAAGAAACATTTTTTGAATATGTTCTAAAATATATTTTTCATTACGACCAAATTTTAAAGTCATCATCGTATTTCTTAGTAAAATATAATGAGCTATATCGAGAAGTCTCTTTTCTGAAAATCTATTAATATCTATAAATTCAAAATCAAATTTAGGAATATATTTCGAGAAGAATGGATTTGGAATAGGAATAAAATCTTCAATAGGTTTGGGTTGCCAATTGTGTTCGCCATGATATACTAATATTGGTAAAATGAGATGTAATTGTTGTTCTTGTTTTAATTGTTTTTCCCAACCATTAAGGATGTATCTCAATATTTGAATTGTTGAATATTTATCAGGATAACTTTTATGCTCAAAAAGAAAACTTATGTACAACTCTGTTTCATTTGATGTTTTGACCTTATATATAATATCTGCAATTTTCTCATTGAGATTTTGATCGATATAGGATGTGGCTTGCAACTCAAAGGTTTCAGAAATAATAACTGAACTTATGTCCTTAGGTAAAAATTCGTATATAAGTAGGTGGACACATATTTTTCCATATATCTTTTTGATATATTTTGCCCAAC
>CAZOHX010000561.1:0-2515 GCA_964579315.1 uncultured Saprospiraceae bacterium | reverse complement strand
TTGTTCCCATGATTTTAATGTACACAGGAGTGGTTTCTTCTTCTCTTGGCGTTTTAGGTCTTTGGGTTTTGATGGGTTTGGGCATGGCTGGTGTGGGACTTACCATAATGCACGATGCAAACCATGGTTCTTATTCCAAAAATAAAACCGTAAATTATCTTCTTGGGAGTTTAATTCATTTTATAGGTGGCTCTAGAGAAAATTGGAAAATTCAACACAATGTGTTACATCATTCATTTACCAATATAGAAGGACTAGATGAAGATATTGAAACTTCCGTAATGAGAATGGCACCTAGCCAAGAGAGAAAACCCATACATAAATATCAAGCCTATTATGCTCCCCTAGCCTATGGCATCATGACGATGTATTGGGCTGTAAGTAAAGATTTTGAAGGTATAAAAAAATATAATGAGCTAGATTTATTAGAACGACAAGGTCTGGATTATAAAAAATTGAAACGTCAACTAATTATCAATAAAATATGGTATTTTGCACTGACATTAGTTTTACCACTACTTGTGGTAAATTTACCTTGGTACGAAATTATTGGAGGATTTCTCCTAATGCATTTTGTCTGTGGTCTGGAACTTGCCCTTATTTTCCAAACAGCACACTCAATAGAAGAAACTGAATATTTTATGGCTGATGCAGGAAGTATGGAAAATAGTCGTATGATTCATCAATTAAAAACTACATCTAATTTTGCGAATGGTAGTTCGATTTTCACATGGTTAGTAGGTGGACTTAACTACCAAGTAGAGCATCATTTATTTCCAAATATTTGTCATATTCACTATCCGAAAATTGCTAAGATAGTAGAAGAAACAGCTAAGGAATATGGAATTCCTTATCATCAGCATAAAACATGGGCTCAAGCTTTACATAGTCATTTTTCTCTTTTAAATCAATTGGGAACTGGTTCCTATGATCAAAAACTTGCCACTTCATAGGCTCTTTTTAAAAATTATGTAGCAAAAAACTGAATACTAATTCATAAAGTATTCAGTTTTTTTCTGTTTATTTCTAACATATTTGCCATTTTTTAATTGAAAAAAAGTGATTTCAGTATTTTTTTTCTTAATTTGTTGCTAAATTTAAAAGAACAACCTACTTGATATGCATTTAAAAATTAAAAACCTACTTATTTTATTAAGTATCTTTTTGCCATTTATAGGCTTTGCCCAATTTAAAATACATGGCAATATTATCGATGGAGATAATGGAGATCCACTAATAGGAGTAAATGTAGTTTTAAAAAATAATCCAGCTATTGGAACCATTACAGATTATGACGGAAGTTTTCATTTGGAAATTTCTGAAATTCCAATCACCTTGAATATCAGCTATATTGGTTATACATCGCAAGATTTCACCATTGACAATCCCAAAGATAAAGTTACTATAAAACTTTCTGAAGATGCAGTCACACTTGATGTTGGGGTTGAAGTAACAGGACAGCGCGTTTCCGAGAAACAAAAAGCGGCTCCATTAACGGTTGAATCAATGGATATTCTTGCCATAAAAGAAACGCCATCAGAAAACTTTTATGATGGATTAGGTTCCTTAAAAGGAGTAGATTTGACAGCAGCTTCTCTTGGAATGAAAATTATTAATACACGGGGATTTAATAGTACTAGTCCTGTACGAAGCCTTCAAATAATTGATGGAGTAGATAACCAATCTCCTGGTTTGAACTTTTCTCTAGGTAATTTTCTAGGTGCTTCTGAATTAGATTTGCAAAAAGTTGATTTAGTAGTTGGAGCAAGTTCTGCGTATTACGGACCTGGTGCATTTAATGGTGTTGTTGCCATGACCACCAAAGACCCTTTTATCCATCAAGGAGTTGCTGCATCATTCAAAGTAGGTGAACGAGCAATGTACAAAGCTGCAGTGCGATACAGTACCGCTTTTAAAAACAAAAAAAGCAATGAATTCATGGCTATGAAAATAAATTTATTTTATTTTCAAGCAGATGATTGGGTAGCGGATAATTATGATGCGGTCTATGATACACCTTCTTCAAAAGACAATTATGGAGGATACGATGCGGTTAATATTTATGGAGATGAGTATCAAAGTAATTTCGATTTTACAAATGCGGATAAATTAGGCATGGGTGTCATCCACCGAAGGGGCTATAAGGAAATAGACTTAGTTGACTATAATTCCTATAATTATAAAGGAAGTTTGGCATTTCATTTTAGATTAAGACCGAAAGACACTTACGAATCTCCAGTTTTGATACTACAAACCAATACAGGTGGTGGAACTACTGTATATCAAGGAGATAATCGATTTAGCTTAAAAAATATCAAATTTTTTCAACATCGAATAGAACTCAAAAAGAAAGATAAGTACTTTATTAGAGCATATTTAACCCATGAGGACGCTGGTGATTCTTATGACCCGTACTTTACTGCTTTAAAAATTCAATCTGAAAATAAAGAAGATGTTGTTTGGCAACAGCAATATTCAAATTATTGGGGATCCAAAATAAATCCTATCGTTAGGA
>CAZOHX010000560.1:0-2519 GCA_964579315.1 uncultured Saprospiraceae bacterium | reverse complement strand
GAACTTTGCAGCTCACTAAATACAATAAAAATGAGCTACAAAAAAGATCTAAAAGACTTCGATGATTACATGATAATCAAAAATTTTGCCCAAGCCACAAGAGAAGCCTATGGTTGTGGATTGAAACAGTTTTTTCAATATCATATACCATTAAATCTAAAAAATACCAAGAAATAACAAATATCAAGCTAATTTTTTCATAATTTACTGTCAAAAATAAATTTAAAAAGATGAGCGTTCCCTCTAGAAGTAAGTAGTTGATTTTCTCAAAAACTACCTGCCTTCTGTTGAAACTCACTCTAAATAAAAAAGTGGAATCGAAAAATATTGAATTTTTAGATTTTTAGAAATCCGAAAAAGAATTGAAGACATTATGATAGAAAGATTATTTGTATATGGAACTTTAGGACCGAATCGTCCAAATGAACATATACTTAAAAATATAGGAGGAACATTTGAAAATGCAAGTGTAAAAGGAATCTTGTATGATAAAGGTTGGGGAGCAGAAATGGGTTATCCTGGAATAATACTTGATACAAAAGGCGTAATTGTTAAAGGGTTTTTATTTAGTTCTGATAGAATACATGAACATTGGTCTGAATTAGATGAATTTGAAGGAGAAGCATATGAACGCATATTAACAAAAGTGGAAACTGAAAATAAAACTATTGTAAACGCATTCATATATGTTTTGAAACAATGATTTATTACAGATGTCCAACTACTTGATTTATTCCAATTCAAACGGATAACGATATATCTACGACAAAGCCCCTATTTTGATTCCAAGAAAGACCATCGCTATACCTGTAAGTAAACTAGCAAAAACATAAATCATAGCACTTGAAAAATGTCCAATTTTTAGTAATTCAAATGATTCAGCTGAAAAGGTGGAAAAAGTAGAAAATCCACCGCAAAAACCTGTCATCAATAGTAGATTTAGATTTTGAGATAAATCTAATTTTAAATTCATACCTATTAATAAGCCTAGTATGAAACTTGCAACAATGTTTGCAATAAATGTGCCCCAAGGAAAAGATGGGTGATGTGACACAAAATATATAGATACGGCATATCGGGTCATAGCTCCAAATCCTCCGCCTAAAAAAATCATTAAATATTTCATGCAGTTAATTTACGTTGTTCAACTTTTTTTTGTGAAGCTATATTCAAAATGGTAGATAAAATAATAGCTATGACCAAAATTAATACAATCAATTTGAATGGTCCTAAAAATTGAAAATATATCGCTACTAAAATGAAAAATATATTGGTAACGACCAAAACAAAGGTCGATTTCATGTGTGAAAAACCATAATCTAAAAGCATATGGTGGATATGTGTTCTGTCAGGGTGGAAAGGAGATTGCCCTTTCATGGCTCTTTTGGTGAAAACCCGTAAGGTGTCAAATAAAGGAAGTACCAAAATCCCGATAGCAATAGCTGGGCCAACGGGAAAGGCATATTTCCCATATTTTTCAAATGTTGAACTGTCTTGATTTATAAAATCATTGACTTCTAAAAATTTAATTGCTAAAATGGATGCAATTAATCCTAATAATAAAGATCCTGTATCTCCCATAAATATTTTTGCAGGAGAATAGTTGTATTTTAAAAAAGCCAAGGATGCTCCAGCCAATGTATAGGCCACTATAGCCAACTCCAATCGATCCACAAAGAAAAACCAAGTACCAAAGGCAACGGACATAATAACCGCTAGACTACCAGATAGCCCATTAATTCCATCTATTAAATTAAACGCATTGATGATAACTAGAATGGTGAAGATTGAAATGGCAATACTTATGGCATATGGCAATTCATAGATCCCTAAAAATCCATAAAATGAAGTCAATTGCACATGAGAAAGAAATACTAAAATGGCTGCTGCAAAAACTTCCCCCATTAGTTTGGTTCTTGGAGACATGGGCAGTATGTCATCTTTTGCACCAATCAGAAACATAATAATAAAACTACATAAAATATACTGCAAATCACTAAATACATTGAATGGAGTCCACATAATGATTGAGAAAATTACTCCTGCAAAAATTCCAATGCCACCTAAAGATGGGGTAGATTCAGTATGGGCTCTACGGTCATCATCAGGATCATCGCACAAATGTTTCACCCTAGCAATATGAATAATCGAAGGAATAGCAAAATAAGTGAGCGTAAACGCCGTAATGAAACTTAAAATAATGTTATACACAGTGCAAAGTTATGCAAACTAAATTGCATTACAAAAAAGACTAATATTTTTATTTAAAATTCTATACATTTCTTACATCAATATTTGATTAAATGAAAATATTACAGAAAGAATACTCCGTTAGAAATTAAGCTATAATTTTAGAGAAGCCAATAGCAATACCTTATTATTTAATTTATTTTTTATCAACTTAGCCTATTTTTCAGAGTTCAATTAAAAAATGATGCTTGATGCAGTCTTCATAGATATTCCACAACATAACCTGCCCCGCCTACGTCTTTCCCTCGAATAAGAAATAATTTGAAGCA
>CAZOHX010000559.1:0-2525 GCA_964579315.1 uncultured Saprospiraceae bacterium | reverse complement strand
ACATCAATTTGACCAATTTGAAGTGCAATATTCATCGCTTGACTCCAAACGGGAAAAACTTTTGCATTCAAATCGATTGCTTTTTTATAACTAGTCAGTGCAGCTTTTGCGTCGCCTGAATTGTATAAAATATCACCTTTTAAAGCAAAAGCCTTTGGGTCATCGGCATGTACTTTTGTTAATATATCCGCTAAATGCGTAATATCTTTCAGAAAATTAGGATCTGCTTTGGCATCTACTTTTTCTACCAAAGGTAAGACTGCTTTGATTTTCGTATCAATATGGGTTTCGGGGTTTTGAAAAACAGATTCTAAAGTAGAAAGCATACTCCCATTATCCGTATTGTCTGTGTTTGCCAAAGCCAATTTTGCTTTAGCTTCATCTGGATATCTTTTTAAAATATTTTGATAAACGATTTTAGCCTTATCATTTTGATTGATTTGTTTGTAAAAACCAGCCAATAAATAGGCATATGAAATCTCATCAGGATATAATTTAATAAGTTTTTCTAATTCAGCAGCTGCCTTGTCATTTTGTCCGATCCCAATATACAAAGTATGTTTTTTCCTAGCTGTTTCAGCGGATAATCCATCTATCAATTCGAGTTTATCAAGTACTTCAATGGCTTTTGCTGGTTGATTTGCTTTGGTATAGAAATACGCCAATTCATTGTAATAATAGGCATTTTCAGGATGTTGAGTAACCAATACCTTGATGGTTTTGATACCATCATCAAATCGATTCAATTTATCATACATATCGGCTAGAAACAAACGGTACCAAACGTTGGTTCCATCCCATTTTACTGCTTTTTGAATCAAATCTAACGCTTCGTCATTTTTATTAAGTACATCATAAACTCGAGCCAGTTCATAGGCAGCCGCAGGATTATGATGATCTTGTTTCAAGACCTTTTTGTAGAGTACAACGGCTTGTTCATAGTTTTGTAATATTCGTTCTCGACCAGCATCCATGAAAGTACGAACGGTTTCATTTTCGTACTCTGTCATTCGATTGTCTTCTTGAGCTTTCAACGAGAAACTCGAAAGAAGCAAAAAGAAAAGCAAAGAAATTTTATTCGTTATTGTCATTGATAGTGTTTTATCAAAAAAAAATATAGGGAACAGTTTTTATTTTTAAGCAAATTCAGAAAAGTCCCCTAAACTAATATCTGCTTTTTGTCCTGTGTAGGTTGATTTACTTCCAAGCATAGAATTTTCAAGTATTGCATTGGATACTTTTGTTTCATGTTGAATAATCGTTTTATTTATAACGCAATTTTCTATCAAAGAGTTATCTCCAATAGAAACATGGGGTCCAATAACGGAGTTTTTAAGTACGACATTTTCTCCAATATAGCATGGCTGAATAATGATTGCGTTTTCGGTTTTTACGGAATCCGAAACCATATTTTCATCACTTTTTAATTCCAAAATTCGCTCATTGGCATGCACCAAAGCATTTTTATTGCCACAATCCAACCATTCATCAATTACGCCAGGGATAAATTGCAATCCCTTTTGCTTCATATTTTCTAGTGCGTTGGTCAATTGAAATTCTCCTTTATCTTTAATGTTGTTATCCAATAAATATTGTAATTCTTTCTTTAAATTCTCACCATCTTTAAAATAATAAATGCCCACAATTGCTAAATCAGAAACGAAAACGGGTGATTTTTCAATAAATTCGGTAATAACACCTTTATCATTTAATTTGACAACACCGTAGGCAGAAGGATCCGCCACTTTTTGAGTCCAGATAATGCCATCTTGATTAGGATCAAAATTAAAATCTGCTTTGAAAAGTGTATCTGCGAAAGCTACGATACAGTTTCCAGAAAGGCTATCCGCAGCACACAAAATGGCGTGGGCTGTACCCAAAGGTTCGGTTTGGTGGTAAATACTTCCTTTGGTATTGAGTTGTTTAGCGATTGCCATCAAATTATCTTCTGCTTCTTGACCAAAATCTCCAATGATAAAGGCGATTTCTTCCACAGGCTCACCATAAGAAGCAGTTAGGTCTTCGATTAATCGTTGTACAATTGGTTTTCCTGCTACAGGCACTAAGGGTTTAGGAACGGTTAAAGTATGAGGGCGAAGCCGAGAGCCCCGTCCCGCCATTGGTATAATAATTTTCATGTTTTATATTTTAAAATTTCTTAATTTTTTCAAAAATGAGTTCTAAACGATAGAAAGTTTCAATGTATTTGTTGTATTGTGAGAAACCAAGGGCATTCTTGCCAAGTTAATAATTGGATCCCCTTTTTTGATTAATTCATTTTGTTGCAATATTTTGGTCACATCAGAGAAAGTTTCATCAGTGGTAGTAAATTTATCGTAGTAAAATGTTCTTACCCCCCAAACCAAATTTAAAGTAGCCAACATAGCTTTTTTATCAGAAAAGATATAAATAGGAGCCTGTGGACGATAACTAGATACTTTAAAAGCAGTATATCCCGAGCTAGTCATACCAATAATCGCTTTAGCCCCGACTTGATCTCCAATTTTGGCAGCATTTAGACAGAC
>CAZOHX010000558.1:0-2535 GCA_964579315.1 uncultured Saprospiraceae bacterium | reverse complement strand
TTGTGTCATAATAGCATGAGCACGTGTAATATCCTTTAAAGTAGGAGCACACATTACACCACCTGGAACCATATAACTTGAATGAGGCCATTGACCACCAAAAATGGCATATACTTCCACGGGGCGTCCACTTGCAACAACTCCTTTTTGGAAAGAAGTACCAACATAAGCTGCAAAACGCTTCACAACTTCTGGATAAAGTGGCTTATTTGCAAATTTCTTATTGGCCATATCCGTTGCAAAAATAGCATAAAACCATCTTGGAATACTTTGTATAGTTTCAGTTGCCTGCCCAATCGCCCTTAATAATAGTGCATTTGGTGGAAGTGTTGTCTTCCAAGCAACATCTAAGGCAGAAGAAGCACAATATAGGTGAGATCCACCACAAATGCCACATGCTCTTGGTGTTACAATCAATCCTGATTGAGGATCTTTTCCATGCATAATTTGCTCAAATCCCCGAAACATCGCTGCTTGTGTATGAGCTCTAGTTACTACACCGCCTTCCATATAAACTTTTACATCTAAATCTCCTTCTACTCGACCTACAGGAGAGATGTTTAATTCTTTTGAAATTCCCATTTTATTTAATATTTAATTTTTATTAATTTTGAGTTACACTTCATGCAACTTATTTGGATGATTCTCGCAATCCTTTCGCTGATGGCATTACCTTATGGAATCCTGCTTTCATATAATATCCTAACTTACTTTCACCTTCTGGTACTTCTTTTGGAAAGACCCCAAGATATTTCATCGTTTTCATTACACTTCCCTTTTTCAAATCATGATGTGGAAAATCGGGTTCAGTACAACCTAAACAAGGATGATTTGCTCTCGTTTTACTAGATTGTCTATTCCATAATATACGATTACAACTTGAACGTGTCATTGGTCCACGACAACCTACCTCATAAAATAAGCAACCACCCCGTTTTCCAAAATTACCATCTATTTTTTCACCAAAAGCAGCAGCATTGGTACATCCTGTCTGTGTAAAATCAGTAAAAAATGTCTTAGGACGATGATAATCGTCAATAAGTACATCTCCAACTCTACCTACCGAAATGGCAACTAATATCTGTGTCACCCAATCTGGATGTGCTGGACAACCTGGGATATTTATTACAGGTAAGCCTCCTTTGGAAACAAATCCGCCTCCTAAAAATCCACCTTTTTTCTTTTTATGAAATTGCATTCCAGTAGATTGACTTGGATTAGGTGGAACGGCTGGAATACCACCGTATGTAGCACAATCACCAATTGCTACTACAAACTGAGCGGCATCTGCCAACTCTCTAACCCAATCTTTCATTGGTCTATCTGCAAAATAATTCATCTTTCCAGATCCATCAGGCCCCTCAATTACACTTCCTTCAAAAACAAAAATATCCAACGGGGTTTTCCCCGAAATACAATCATTCATTAAATTACTTACTTGATGCCCGATTTCAAGACCAATCGTTGGATGCCACAGAATATTTATTCCATAGTCAACAACTAGCTCAATCACATTAGGTTCTTCTGCATTAAGAAAAGACATGGTATTGCCACTGCAAGCCCCTCCTTGAAGCCATAACAAATTTGCCATAAACTGAATTTTAGTGTAATTAAAATCATCCTTTTGGATGTTAACGACACAAATATAGAAAACTTTTTCTAAAAATAAGATAATTTTAGAAAAAAATTTCTAATCAATAGATAATTGAAGGATAGGACTGATTAAAAACTTAAATTCTTGCTTCCCTGCATCAGTTAAATGTGGTATGAATTTCATCCAAATATGACGTTTAAATTCTAATAAGGAAGGAAGCTTTTGTCCTAGTATTTCTATATGGGGTACCAAAAATACCATATAACCCCAGATGGACAAACTTTCTTCTTTGTAATAATCTAAATATGGCTCTTTTTTGAGCAACCCCGTTTCTACGTTCATCTTAAAACGACTCACTATTTGGGATTGTATCTTTTCAGCACAATTACTTTTGAATACGGGGAGTGCAGGATAACTTCGTTTAATATCCAAAACATCCATAAAATAATATGGATTTGTGATAAAAAAATCATAAAAGCGATCTAATTGTAAATCAAAATCTAGTAAATCTCTTCGCTTACGATACATGGCTAATATATCCAACAATTCATCTTGCAAATTAGTCGAAATAGCTCCAATTATCGCTTCCTTATTTTTAAAATGGTATGCCAAATTGCCAATACTTATACCTGTTTCATCTGCAATCATTTGCAAACGAACATTGGCAAGCCCATGTTGATTAAAAAGCTTGGTCGCAGCGTTCAATATCTTATGCTTGGTTGGGATACTGGTCATGTGACTACAAATTAATTGGTGTGAGTAATAAAATCATTGATATCCACTTCAAGAGTACCTCTAGGATCCTTAGCCGCAATTCGACGCATGTATTGGGCATAAATAAGTGCTTTTTTCTTCGAAAAGCATATTGAAATCTCTCTTCTTATTAATAGTAATGGATTTTTATAATGAGCAAATACTAAAAATATCTTCCAAAGCCCTCT
>CAZOHX010000557.1:0-2549 GCA_964579315.1 uncultured Saprospiraceae bacterium | reverse complement strand
ATCCAAACAACCCATTGAAAATGGAAAATGGAATGGGTGGGTGGAATTCCAAATTACTAATTCAACCAGAAAAAAAAGAAAGACCTACCTTAAAGACCATGAGCTTCAAAGGTCAAAAAGTTTTATTGGAAAAAAATGCAATATCAAGAGATATATTGGTTCTTTGGCAAAATCAACGATTAATGACCCGTACAAAAGGTCAAATTGTTCATATTACTATACCAGAAAAAGCAAAAGAACAAAAAAGAACCTATTTACGTGCTTGGTCTTTTAATGAGAATCAACATTCACATGAAGTTTTTATCCCTTTGGAATATGGAGTGCCAGTGGATCAGTTTAATCAATTGACACGTTCTGATAAGGAAACCAATATCATGTATTATGCCATGATAGATAGGTTTTACAATGCTGATACTTTAAATGATGCCCCATTAAATGATCTAGAAGTTGATCCCAAAGCAGATTTTCATGGTGGCGATTTGAAAGGGATAGAAGAGAAAATAGAAACAGGATATTTTAAGGATTTAGGAATTACGGCGCTTTGGTTATCGCCTATTATTCAGAATCCAGAAGGCAAATTCGGTTTTTATAATGAAAAAGGAATAACCAGTAAATTTTCATCTTTTCATGGATATTGGCCAATATCGTTTAACCAAGTTGATTATCGATATGGAAATTCCAAAGATTTAAAACAAATAGTGAATGGCGCACATCAAAAGGATATGAATGTATTTTTAGATTTTGTTGCGAATCACGTTCATGAGCAGCATCCTATGTACCAAAAGCATAAGGATTGGGCAACTAATTTATATCTACCAGATGGCACTTTGAATACAGAGAAGTGGGATGAACATCGTTTGACTACTTGGTTTGATGTGTTTTTACCCACCTTGGACTTGGCAAAGCAAGAAGTAGCCGAAATGCTGTCTGATAGTGCTATGTTTTGGATTGAAGAATATGATGTTGATGGATTTAGACATGATGCAACCAAGCATATTCCCTTAAATTTTTGGAGAACATTGACTGCAAAGATTAAAAAATATGCCAATGAAAAAAACAAATCTTTATATCAAGTAGGAGAAACCTATGGGACACCAGAATTGATCAATAGTTATATCAACAGTGGAATGTTGGATGGACAATTTGATTTTAATGTATATGATGCTTTATTGAATTCTATTTGTAGGGAAGACATAGGTTTTGAAAGAGTAGAAGAAAAGCTCAAGCAGAGTTTTAATTATTATGGTGTTCATAATTTGATGGGTTATATGACGGGCAATCAGGATAAACCGCGTTTCATGGCAATGGCTACGGGAGATGTTCTTTTTGATGAAGACAGTAAATATGCTGGTTGGAGCCGAAAGATTGAGAAAAAGACGAAATTAGGGTATCAAAAATCTGCCATGATGCATGCGTTTATTATGACCATTCCTGGGATACCAGTAATTTATTATGGTGATGAAATAGGTTTGACTGGTGGCAATGATCCAGATAATCGAAGGGATATGAAGTTTGATACTCTAAATGAAAACGAAGCCGAATTATACGGAGAAGTCGCTGTATTGGCAAGACTTCGAAGAGAAAATCCTGTTTTTCTTTTTGGTGATTTTAAGTTTATTAAAACAGAAAAAGATCTAATGATTTACAGTCGAAATTATTTTAACAAAACAGCTGTAGTAATTATGAATAATAGTGATAAAGAAATTGAATATGAATGTTCTGGCAAGAGTACTTTGATGGATGTAGTTTTTAGAAGTAAGGTGATTGGTGAAAAAATTTTGGTAAAACCAAGAAGTTTTGAAATATTGATGGAAGATCTTTTGACTGAAAAATAGGTAATTAATTAGAATGGCTAAAGCCAAATTTTTATAAAAAAACACAAAAATGAAAAATATATTAACCATTATATCAATTTCAGTACTAACCTTTGCTTGCACACCAAAAATAAAAATATCTGAGAAAACCATGGAAAAAACTATGCTAAAACCCAATTATAAAGTTCCCGCTTGGTCCAAAAATGCAGTGATTTATGAAGTAAACATTCGTCAATATACTCCAGAAGGCACTATTAAGGCATTTCAAAAACATCTGCCAAGATTAAAGGATTTAGGTGTTGATATTTTGTGGTTAATGCCTATTTTTCCAGTGGGATTAAAAAACAGAAAAGGAGGAATGGGAAGTCCTTATTCTGTTCAGAATTATACTGAAGTAAATCCAGATTTTGGAACGAATGCTGATTTTGAGGACTTGATCAAAGAAGTACATCGTTTGGGAATGAAATTAATATTGGATTGGGTGCCCAACCACAGTTCTTTTGATAATCCTTGGGTCACGCTTCATCCAGAATGGTACACAAAGGATTCATTAGGACAAATTACTCATCCTCAAGGAACGGATTGGACAGATGTTGCTGATTTGAATTATGACAATGCTGAGATGAGGAAAGAAATGACAGCTTCTATGCTTTATTGGATATCAAAGTTTGATGTAGATGGCTTTAGGTGTGATGTGGCAGGTTGGGTTCCTAACGACTTTTGGCTAGAAAACAA
>CAZOHX010000556.1:0-2550 GCA_964579315.1 uncultured Saprospiraceae bacterium | reverse complement strand
GTTTCAGGTTATACAATAAAGTCTCATTTCCCACAATATGTCACGCACTCAAAAACTTTCTTTAATGAATTGTAAGAAAAGAACCAAAATTTAGAAGGCTAATTTTAATGCAAGTCCATTTGACTTGTAATCCAAATGGAGACCATATTTTTTTCTGTTTTGTGCACTAATAATTGCATTGTACTGTTTTACGGCTTTTTTCTTATATTTATTTCCAATATAGAAAGCTAGTGCCGAAAGACCTACACCGATACCACCAACCGTCAAAAATGTATTGCTCAATGCTTTGTCATTTGCTCTTACTACAGTACCTAGTGCTATAAATCCACCACCCATGCCAAGATAAACGCCTCCAACGTTTGAAAAAATGTAAGATGTTTTGATATTTTTATTGGGTTGACTATATTCCTGCATAAACCACATCATCACGGGTATTGTCATCAATTTATTGTCTAAATAATACCGATTTGAAAAACCATATTTTATATCAACAATGGTATCTCGTGCTATTTCAGTAAGGGTATGCTTTTGACTGAATAGATTTGTAGTGACAAAGAAAAGACCTAATAAAAAAATTATTTGTTTCATATTTTTTGTTTTGATAACGAAGATATATGCTTAAAACTGTTTTGCAAAAGTCAAATTGCATATTAACAAAAAAAAAGTCCCTCAGAGTGGACGTCCGAGGGACTATACAAGGAAAAAAACCTGTAAAATCCCAAATTTCAGGTTTTACTTTTGACAAATTGTGAATTGTGGAATTGAAATAGTAACTAATTATCTTGAATGAAAATTCAAAATAAGTCTAGCATTTCGCAATGCACAAATTGTGTTATTACATTATCGGTTTATGGTGAAAAATCATGGATTTTTCAAAAGAACGGTTTATGGTTGGATTATTTAGGACAAGATCCTGAAATATAATCCAGAGTTTGTAATCGTATATTTTATATTTTAATATCAATTATCTTGCCATATATTAATCTTGACAGTTATTTTTAGCGTTTTTTATATTTGTTGAGAGTATTCCTAAGAAGTATGATCTGCAATAATCACCCATTTTCCATGAATTTTCTTCCAAACCAATAAAAAATGCCCACTCAAATCATCTTTATCCTTTCGAAAGAGCGTAAATTTCCCTGTGACCATTACCACTTTTCGACTTAATTTTTGAACATCAATAAGGTCAAATTTCAATTGTCCCATGGTCGCTTTGTCTGGATATGACTTGGTGTAATTATCTAATGTTTTTTGCCATCCAAAAGTGACCCCTCGACTACCAATAAATTGTAATTTGGGTGAATGCCAATAATATGCCATGAAGGCAGGAATATTACCTTGATTCCATGCCTTGGTTTGGATTTCTAAATTTTGTTTGACCCTGCTTACTGCCTTTGAGTTTTGTGCAGAAACTATTCCTGAAAATTGCATATAAAACACCAATAAAAGTGTCTTGAAAATGATATTCTGATTCATAACAGATAGATTTTTTCTAAAAATAAGGAATTTTGATTAATTTGATGCAAAATCAATCAATGAAATGGATTTATAAATATAGTGTTTTTTGTAGCGTTTTCTATATTTTGCCAATGACAACAAGTGCACAGTACCTTGAGTTTGGTGTGAAAGCTGGAATGGTGATGTATGATGGGGATTTGAATACCAAAATTATTTTTACCAATATCACCAATGCTCGACCTGCATTTTCAATTTATACCAAATATAATTTTAAAAAATATTTTGGATTACAATTGAATTTTATGAAAGGTAAACTCTATGGAGATGATTCAAAATCAATATTAGCATGGCAGATTACTAGAAATTTAGATTTTTATTCTGATATAAATGAAATTTCCATTTTGGGAGAGTTTCACCTTCCTAAACTCAAATATAAATTGAGAAAGTGGAATCCATATTTATTTCTCGGTATTGGAATTTTCAACTTCAATCCATTGACCGTTTATCAAGGCAAAGAAATTGAATTACAGCCACTAGGTACTGAGGGGCAAGGAATTGTTGGTTATCCAGCAAAATATGAGTTGTTTTCATATTCTATCCCTTTCGGAGTGGGGCTCAAATATCCGATTCACAAGTATATTTATCTGGGATTGGAAATATCTACTCGCTGGACATTGACTGATTATATCGACGATATTAGTCAATTTTATCTCGATTATGAATTTCTTGAATCTAATAATGGACAACTTTCTGCTATTTTATCCAATCGGTCAGGGGAGTTAGAAGGTCGCCAAAGAAAAGATCTTACAGGAATTAATCGTGGTAATCAAACCAATGATAGTTTTTATACGGGGCTAGTGACCCTTTCCTTTCGTTTACCAGAAAAAAGTGCTGCATACAAACGGAAGAGAAGGAGAAAAGTTGTTTGTCCTAGTTTTGATTGATCTTGAAGTATTTCGCCCCCCACCAAAAATCCCCAAAGGGGTTCACCAAAACTAACCCCGAATGAAAATTCGGGGTAAATAGCAAATCCACAAAACGAACAACATAGCAAGTCCCGTTGGAGTTTTTCAACGAAGAAGAAGGGATAAT
>CAZOHX010000555.1:0-2572 GCA_964579315.1 uncultured Saprospiraceae bacterium | reverse complement strand
AAATTACCATGTTTTGTAAAACCCAATGTAGGAGGATCCAGTTTTGGAGTATCCAAAGTAAAACAAAAAGCAGATTTATCAAAAGCAATAGAATCTGCATTCAATGAAAGTGATGAAGTCATCATAGAAGCATACATTGCAGGGGATGAAATCCAATGTGGAATATTCAAAACCAAAGATGCTGAATATAAATTACCTTTGGTAGAAATCGTTTCAAAAAATGAATTCTTTGATTATCAAGCGAAATATGATCCTAATTTTGTGAATGAAATTATTCCAGCACGAATTTCAAAGGAATTGACCGAAAAATGTCAACAAATTACATCTGAATTGTATGATGTGTTGAATTGCAAAGGGATTGTAAGAATGGATTTTATCTTAAAAGAAGATGAATTTTGGTTTTTGGAAGTGAATACTATTCCAGGAATGACCGAAGAAAGTCTTGTCCCACAAATGATTCGGAAGGGAGATATGACGATTCAGGAGGTGATGGATGTGTTGATGGATGATGTATTTAGCCATTTTTAAAATTTAAATATTTTATGAAAAAGAGAGTATTGATTCCAATGCCTACCTATGGGAGTGATCCAACAGAAGTGGCGATTCCTTGGAGTATTATGGTGAAAAATGATTTTGAAGTAGTTTTTGCAACACCAAATGGCGAGAAAGCCGAATCTGATCGCATTATGTTGTATGGAGATGGATTGGGAATGTGGAAATCTATTCTCAAAGCAAGGAAAGATGCATTAGACCAATATTTCAAGCTTGAAAAAGATCAAGCATTTTGCCATCCAATTCAATATTCTGATATACAAGAATCCGATTTTGATGCATTATTTTTGCCAGGTGGACATGATAAGTCTATGAAAGAATATTTGGAATCACCTATTTTACAAAATGTAGTTGTTGATTTTTTTAGAGCTAATAAAAGTGTTGGGGCAATCTGTCATGGAGTAGTTTTGGCGGCAAGAAGTATTGATCCCAAAACTAAAAAATCGGTGTTGTACAATTACAAAACGACATCCTTATTGAAAAAGCAAGAGATGTTAGCCTATAATTTAACGAAAAGAAATTTGAAAGATTATTATTTAACATATCCAGGTTTGACGGTAGAAGATGAGGTGAAATCAGTTTTACAAACTTCAAAAAACTATTTGCAAGGACCAACTCCTATATTTCGAGATAGTATGTCTCATTTGAAAAGGGGATTTGTGGTGAAGGATAGAAATTATATATCAGCACGTTGGCCTGGAGATGCTTATTCTTTTTCTTTAGCATTTGTGGAAATGAACGAGGTACTTAAATGATTCAATAGGGTTTATTTTATGCTTGGCATTATATTTGGTTATTTATAATGTAAAAAAGATGAAAATGAAGTATTTTTTTGTGAATATTTTACTGTTTTGTACTTTTTGTACTCATGCACAAATTGATGCAGGAGACTTGATGCAACTAAAAAAAGGAACAACCCTTGAAATATCAAATATTGTATCACCATCTTCTGGTATGTTAGTTTATAACATAGAAGATGATAATATTTACAAGTATGATGGAAGCCAATGGGTGAAAATTGGAGAAGCAAATAGTATATCAAATACAAATGGAACAGGGAATCGAATTGCTACTTTTACTTCTCCTAATGGTACGATGACAGATATAAAGGAAACTGTTTCTACTTTAGTAAACAATGGAGATGGCTCTTTTACTTTTACAAATGAAGCAGGAACATCCACAACAATTATTAGTGGTTTTAGCCCAATTGTAACATCCATGTCTCCCAATAGTTGCTTACATGTAGGAGGACCTTATAATGTTATTATTTCTGGTGATTATTTCGAAGGAAGTAGTACCGTTACACTTTCTGGACAAACAGTAAATAGCATTTCAGTACTTAATTCTACAACAATATCAGCCAATATTACTATAGTTTCTTTAGCTTCTCCTTCGAATTTAACTGTTACAAATATATATGGCTCTACCACTTTGGCTAATGTTTTAGGTATAGGTCCTAGTGCACATACTATATCAGATTCGGAAATGACTCTAAATGGACTAATGTCGAATACGTCTGGAAAAATACATAAATCTAGTGGAAGCTCATATGCTTGGAATGGAGAAGCATATAGTTTGGATCACTTTATTCCTGCTGTTGGAGAAGGCTCTTTAGAATATAGAGATTTAGCTAATGATGGATGGCTATATAGAATGGTGGGGTTAAGTGAAACCCCTAGTTTGTCAAGCAGTTATACAAATCTAGATTATGCAATCTATCGTTTTGGCTGGGATAATATTTATGTTTTTGAAAAAGGTGTTAATTGGGGGTGGAAAACTAGATCAAATCCAGGTGATATATTTAGAATTTCAAAAGATTGTAATGGTGTAGTAAAGTATTATAAAAATAATGTTGTTTTTTATACTTCATTGACTAAAAGTTACACAAAATTGTATTTTGATTCCAGTTTCTATACAGTAACACCAGCAGGAAGAGGGATTGATAATATAATAATGACGTACTAATTGATTTTGGATACAATAATCTCTCTAATTTTAGCATAGCTTTTAAAAATAAATT
>CAZOHX010000554.1:0-2577 GCA_964579315.1 uncultured Saprospiraceae bacterium | reverse complement strand
TACATTGGATTGTCGTTGTAAAATGTCAAAGTCACTCCTATCAAGGCGATAAATAAACCAATCATAGCGGCTGCATTTTCGATAATTACTGCTAGACTAGCCGCATCTTTGGTGTCTTCCAACGATGATTTAAATCCTGTAGGATATATTTTTCTAAATTCTTTCCATGCCAACCATAAACTCCCACCTTCAAATAACATCGAACCAAATAATACACCATAACTCCACATGATATTGGAGTGATCTACATGGGCGGGCGGATGTTGTAAGTGCCTGATTCCTTCGTATATCGCTACGCCCCCCCCTAGTGAAAATATAAAAATAGCTACTATAAAACTCCAAAAATAGACTTCCATTCCATGTCCAAATGGATGCAGTTTGGTAGGTCCTTTTTTACTTCGCTTGATACCCATCAAAAGTAATAATCCATTGGTTGTGTCTATTACGGAATGAATTCCTTCGGACATCATTGCCGCTGAACCTGTAAATACTGATGCCACAAATTTTAGAATTGCTATTCCTAAATTTGCCGCTATTGATGCATAAATTGCCGTTTTTGAACCACCGTGTGCCATATTTCTGTATTTTTCTACAAAAGTAGGGAAAATTTAATGGTTAATTATACAATTTTTAATTGTTAATTTTATTCCACCACTTTATACAAACTCGTATCTCTAAAATTAAAATATTGCTTGGGTAAATCTTTATAATTAAATACGCCCCAATTGCTATAAAAAACATCTCTTTTTTCCTTTGCCCAATTGAAATTTTCGGGTTGCGGATGTATGATGATGCTTGCAGATTTCTGTCTTTCTAATGTGGATAGCAGCCAAAATTCATAGGAGCTACTCCACGTCATTACCACTGTGTCGATGGGAACATTTTTTTCTAAAATAATCCGTTTTGTATTGGTGGATTGTTCTGCCAAAATCAGTTGATTCCTAAACCAATCCAATCTTGTGGTAAATTTTTGATGATCATTTCCTATATAAAAAACTCGAAAGAATAGTACAAAACCTATCGCCCAAACCCAATATCCCGTTATTTTGGGATAAATTTCATACACAAATGGCAATATCACAAAGAAACTCAATGGTAAATAACGATTTTCAATATAGAATTGGTCTGCTCCTTGTGGCAAGGATATATTGATTATCGCTAAAAACCCGAAAAAAACCAGTAATAAATAGGCTAATCGAAACATCTTTCGCTGCTTGATAAAATATACTACCAAAACCAATAGTCCTACCAATAAAAAGATATAATCAAAAAATAAATAGTGTATAAATTTATGATTCGATGGGATATCAAAATAGTTTGGAAATAAAGTTATGAAATTTTTCAACCCACCATAGGCATTGGCTTCATAAGCCGTTGTAAATATTTTTCCTTTCAAAAAAGTGATTATTATGCTGTATATCAGTATCCTAAAACTGGTCTTTTCTGGTATTTCAACTTGCTGAAACAAAAAATAATAAACTGCTCCAAATAAGATAATAAATATCAACAAGGGTTGAAAAAAAGTCAATGCAAATACCATCTCAAATAAGACAATCTGCGTCACCCAATCGGATTGATGAATGCGTTTGTTTTTAGATAAAAAGGCGAAAAATAAAAATACAAAAGCAACTCCTTGTGGTAATTCAGAAACGATCCAATAAAAGGAATCTGTTATCATCAAGACCGAAAAAAGGGCAAACCCTAGAGCTAATTTAATGTTACTAAACACTTTCGCAATAATAACATAAATGAGTAAGTACCAAATTATAAACCAAACGGAATAGATTTTCAAAATCAATGACAATGATAGCCCCATCTTAGATGTCATTAATGGGATAATTTGAGTAAATATTGCTCCATATCGAAAATTCTGAAAAGCAAAATCGCTGTCTTTCAAGATGTAAAAAATATGGAATGCCGTATCGGTAAAAACTGTTCGCTCTTTGTAAAAAATCAAGGAAACTAGCCCCAATCCCAAGAAGGTAATCCAGCCCAAAATATAAATAATCTTGTCTTTGTTTAATGATTTTAAATTGGCTTTCATCTTTTTGATTTAAGTTTTCAATAACACATCAAAAGCCCCGTAACATATTTTGAATGTTTTGAATTTCTGAAGGGCATGATAATATCCCGATTGCCAACAAAAGTACCATATTTAATATAAAACCATTTGAGTGCCAGTGTAAGAATTGCCGCCACCACTAAATTGATCCCAAAATCCAATAAATTGATCGTATTATTGAAATCCGCAAGATATTCTTCAAATTTAAGCATGTAGTTTTTAGTTATGATTATCGGTAGGCGAAGTTACTTTTTTTTTCGGGGAATGATAGAGAGATTTTGGAAATAATCCCTTTGGGGACTTTTTGGAGGGTTATTTTTGTGTATGTTTAAATCCAATGAACCAATTCTTGAAAATAGAATCTGAAAATGGGTTTTGAAAAACACTATCAACTTAGTCAAAAATCGCTTCACTTTTTTACTTCAACGAAAAAAAAATCACTGTCTGCTAGGGGCAATAAAACTGGATTTATTGAAATATAGTGGTCGATATTGGACTCGAACCAACGACCCCCG
>CAZOHX010000553.1:0-2579 GCA_964579315.1 uncultured Saprospiraceae bacterium | reverse complement strand
CCAAAATGTAAACCAGCCTATGCAATGGTCAAAAACGAAATGTCCAATTTGTCATCAATCCTTATTTTTGGATTCAAAAAGTCTAGCTTGTCCAAATAGGCACACTTATGATTTAAGTAAAGAAGGATATGTCAACTTATTGATTGCCAATCAAAAGAAATCGAAAGACCCTGGTGATAATAAATTGATGATTGATGCACGCCGTGCATTTTTATCCCTTGGTAAATATGATTTTTTGGTCAATGAAATTCAGAAAATCTTGCAAGATAGGAATACACTTTTTGACGCAGGTTGTGGTGAAGGGTATTATTTGAATCAAATGAAAGGCACATCTCATTATGGAATGGATATTTCAAAATCTGCCATTAAATTGGCCGCAAAAAAATATAAAAATCATCATTTTATAGTAGGAAGCGTCTATCAGATTCCTATTTTAGATAACTCTATGGACGCCATTCTCTCTATCTTCTCCCCTACCCATTTTAAGGAGTTTTTTAGGATTTTAAATACAAATGGTATTGTTGTATTGGTCACAGCAGCGCCCAATCACATGAAATCTATCGCAACATTAATCTACAACCAATTTATACCGCATAAACAAAAAACCGTTTTTGATTATGATGATGGCTTTCGTTTGATACAAGATATAATTCTCGAAGAAGACATTGATTTACAATCTAATGATGAGATTATGAATTTACTAAAAATGACCCCGTATTTTTGGAATACAGTTCCTGAAAAATTGACAAATTTCAAGACACTTACGCATTTAAAAGTAGAAGCAAATTTTAGAATACGTGTATTTGAGAAAATATAGTACTAATCTAACCATTGGGCAATCACATCTGCCGCATCTCGCCAATTTACGTCCAACATCATATCATGGGCAATATTTGGAATTATTTTCATATCTGCCTTATATTGTTGGGCAGTTTTTTCTACATTTTTATTTGATACTACGGCATCATCCTCTGCTCCAAGAACCAACATTTTAGGAACATTTTCATTTTTTACTTTCGGCAGACTCAATCCAAGCATATCTATATACCCCAAATATGCTTCATTCTCCAATTTGGAATGGTAATTTAGCAATTCAGTTTGAGGTAAATTATGAGAAAATAAAAGCTGCTTTGCTTTCTCCTTATCTTTAATAATGTGAGATAAATTTACAGTCAAATTAGCTTTCAAAAAAGTCATAGGATACTTTTTCAATACATTTATAGTAGCTCCTAATATACCATGTGGTGGCACTGATGCCAATAATACAACTTTAGAAGCAGTATATTTTTCTAAATATTTTTGCACAATAAATCCCCCCATTGAATGTCCAATCAAAATTGGTTTATTGGGAAGATTATCCACGACCTGCCGTAAATCCTGAACATAATCTCTTATTCTAATTTTCCATATTCCCCCTTTTTTTTCACTACTGGCATGATTTCTAAGGCTCAATGCATACACATCGTAGCCCAAATCCGCAAAATAAGGCATAAAATAAGTTTCCCAACACCACGCTCCATGCCACATCCCATGCACAAAAAGGATAGATTGATTTTTAGAATTGGTCGTCGATTGATGTAATATTTCTAGTTTTAACATATTATAGTATATTTGATATAATTTCTTTCCTACACTTCAATACAATCAAATGTAATTTTTTTTAATGAAAAACAGCAAATATCTTCATAAAATATTGATTACTAAATTTTTAATCCCGTTATTTAATAAATATCTCTAAAAAAAAACTACTTTTGTTACTCGATGAAAACATTATATGATTATATTATTATTGGGTCTGGATTTGGGGGTTCAGTTTCAGCATTAAGATTATCCGAAAAAGGGTATTCTGTTTTAGTAATCGAAAAGGGAAAAAAATTTGATGCTCAAGACTTCCCCAAGACCAATTGGAATCTTCCTAAATGGTTGTGGTTTCCACCATTGAAATTCTTTGGAATTCAAAAAATTAGTTTTTTCAGACATATCAGTATTATTAGTGGAGTTGGTGTGGGTGGTGGCTCACTGGTTTACGCCAATACTCTTCCAAAGCCCAAGTCTCCTTTTTTCAGAAACGGATCTTGGAAAAAATTGGATAAATGGGAAAGACAACTGGCTCCTTATTATGATTTGGCCTGGAAAATGTTGGGTGCGAATACAAATCCATATTTAGGACATTCAGATTTAGCACTTCAACGTTTTTCTGATCAATTAGGCATTAAAAACAAATTTAAACCAACCAAAGTAGCCGTTTATTTCGGAGAAAAAAATAAAACTGTAAACGATCCGTATTTTGATGGAAAAGGTCCCACAAGAACAGGTTGCAATTTTTGTGGTGCCTGTATGACAGGTTGTCGTTTCAACTCAAAAAATACATTAGATAAGAACTATTTACATCTTGCACAACAGTTGGGAGCGGAAATACTTCCAGAACACGAAGTTATAGATATAAAAACCCAAGAGAATGGGACAAATGGTTATACCGTATATTTCAAAAAATCAACCCAATATTTCTCCAAGAAACAATCTATTAAATGTAAAGGAGTGATTTTTTCTGGAGGCGTACTTGGGACAATTCCTTTACT
>CAZOHX010000552.1:0-2579 GCA_964579315.1 uncultured Saprospiraceae bacterium | reverse complement strand
TGGCTATGCGTAGTGCGGGATTTTGAAGCCCAACACTTTCAGTTTACCACAAATTTTATT
The DNA here is from genome assembly GCA_964579315.1 of uncultured Saprospiraceae bacterium. Taxonomy (GTDB): domain Bacteria; phylum Bacteroidota; class Bacteroidia; order Chitinophagales; family Saprospiraceae; genus CAMZLN01. Next base: position 2,519 of record CAZOHX010000552.1, on the reverse strand, counting down.
TCTTTCTATAATCTTCATATTTAGCACTTTACCCGTATTACGTATAGCCTTTGTTAGCCATTTTTTATTTATCTTAACCTTTTATTGAATTCTTTTGACTTCCCTTTGGGAATAGTAAGAGACTTCCATTGATTGTCTTTATATAATTTTGCAATATAAACTATTTGTCCAATATGATAAGCATAATGTGTTAGTTGGCGATTTATTGCATCAATAACAGAATGTTTTTCTCCTCTGATGGTTATTTCTTTTTTTAGGTCTTCAACGGATAAATCATTAATTATATCAAATAGACAGTCCCAACCCTCATTCCATTTTGTTTGTAAATCATTTCTTGAATGAATTATATCGTCAAACTCCGAATCTCTATTTCGCCATTCTTTTTCTCCGTCCTCTGTATAAAAGTTAGTCCATCTAGATAACATATTGCCGTGTAAATGATTAACAATAATTGAAATACTTGTACTCTCAGGAGAAGGTTTTAAAAATAATTGTTTATCCATTACTTGCTCTATGGCTTTTTCACCTACACGTTTGTAATATGCAAATCGCTTTTGTATGCTTTTTATAAATTTCTCCATTTTTTTTAATTTGAATAATGAGCAATCACTTTATAAATTTTATTTTGTTCATTGAAAAACATTACTTCCATTGCTTTTTTGTTCATTACGGATTGGTAATATAAAACCACAGAATTTAATCCTTTTGTAGCATCAAAAAATTTAAACTCTAAATCAGGAAACTTTTCAAGTGCTTTTTTCCAATATTCTCGAATGGCTTGTTTACCTTTGAGCGTTCCGGTCTTGTTACCTAATGCCATTTTTATCATTGGCGTGGTAATTTCAAAATCTTCTGTGTAATGAGATAATATTTTTTCTAAATCGTGGCTATTCCAATCGGCTATCCACTTTTTTGCAAATTCTTTTATTTCCATTGTTTTGTATTTTATTATTTTCTTCCATAGTAAATTATTAAAGATGCTTTTGCTATAGAATGATTATTGAGATAAAAACCAACTGTGGCAGGATTTGTATTTTTATTCAGTTCTAATTTACCAGTATTTAACGCATAAACGGTAATAATGTAGCGGTGTGTTTTGTCACCTTTTGGAGGACAAGGTCCACCATATCCATAACTTCCATAGTCATTTATACTTTGAATTACTGTTGTTGGCAAGAGTTTTAATTCGGGATTGCCTGCATTTTTGGGTATTTCATTTATTGTAGCAGGAATATTAAATGCCAGCCAATGCCACCAACCGCTACCTGTTGGTGCATCAGGGTCGTATATGGTTATTGCATAGCTTTTTGTTTCGTTAGGTGCATTTTCCCAAAAAAGTTGAGGTGAGATGTTTTGTCCGCCACAATCGAATTTGTCATAAACTTGCTCTAATGAAAACTGACCTCCAATATCTTTGGATTTTAGTGTAAAAGTGTTGTTTTGAGCTGAAACATTTACCAAAGAAAATGCTATAAATAGCAGTATTAATGTTAATGTCTTTGAATTTTTCATTATTTTCTTATTTTAAATATTTATAGTGCAAAAGTAAATTGAATATAGGAACATATTAGTTTAAAAAGTATTCCTAAAAGGTCAAAATTAATTTTTCGGTGTACAACCAAAGTGTTTTTTGTATGCTTTAATGAAGTTTGACAAAGATGTATATCCTGCATTCTTATAAATTTCAATTGGTTTTTTACCTTGTTCCGTCAAATTTTTAGCATACTCCATTCTATGCATTAAAAACCATTTTTTCGGTGATGAATTGTAGTGTTTTTTAAAATGTCTTTTAAATGTAGAAACACTCATGTTGCATAAAAAAGCCAACTCCTCAATCGTTAAATTTTTAAATCGATTATGCTCAATAATAGATTTGAAATGAACTACATTTTCGTCAATTTGAGGTTTTAAAAATGAATGTAATTCACTTGGATAACGTCTTAATAGGTAAAGAAGCAATTCTTCCAATTTCAACTCTTTTATTCTTGGTATTAGTAGGTTGTCATTTATAGAAATTGTTTCAATAATGTGTTTTCTGTAAATTGTCAAAAACTCATCATTTGCTATTACATTTATTTGTTTTGATTGCTTATTAATACTGTCTTTATTCAGTTCGTTTTTATATTTGATTTTAAAATCAGTAAGTAGTGAATTATCAAAAAAAATGAGTAATGCTTTGTATGGTTGGTTTTTATCTATTTTTCTTTCAGACATTAAACAATTAGAAGCTCTGATTAAAGCAATACTGTCTTGAATTTTTACTGTATAATTTGGGAAAAATATTTCTTTTTCACCTTCAAATACAAACGAAATTACATTTTGGGAAAAGAGAACTTTATTTTTTTCATTTGGACGTTCATTTTTATAGTAAATGAAATTCACCGTATCAATTTTTTCGAGTAAGATATTAGGCACATTGTATATTGTCATTTAATAGAATTTTCATTTTTTTGGTGTAGTAAATTATGGCTAACGTTCTAAACTAAGCGTCGTTTTTATTATCGGAGCTTAGCTCTTTC
>CAZOHX010000551.1:0-2582 GCA_964579315.1 uncultured Saprospiraceae bacterium | reverse complement strand
ACTAAAAAAAAAACAGAAATTATTCTTGGTGTTCTTGCGGCCTATCAAACAAAGAACCTTTTTGCAACGGAGCGCATTCAAAAGTAGGATTATATCCTTTGATTTTTAGTGTTGAAAATGAAAAAAATTATTTTTTATGTGGTTGCAAATTAACCTCAAACTATCCTTTTTGCGACGGTACTCATAAAAATATTGTTTCAAATGATTAGTATTGCTTTTTATAATCTTGAAAATTTTTTTGATACAATTGATAATCAAAAGACCAAAGACAACGATTTTACACCAAAAGGGATTATGCATTGGATAAAAAAAAGATATTTTAATAAAGCAAAACGTATTGGTAAAACAATTTCAAAAATAGGATTAAAGGAAACCGGAAACTCTCCTGTGTTAATCGGCTTGGCAGAAGTGGAGAACAAAAGAGTTTTGAATGATTTGATTAATGAAAATTATTTAAAAAACAAATCTTACGGATTTGTACATTTCGATTCAGCAGATATAAGAGGTATGGACGTAGCTCTTTTATACGATAAAGAAAGATTTGAATTATTGGAAACACATCATTTTCCTGTTGAATTATACAACAATCGTGGTGAAATTTATCCTTCTCGTGATATTTTATATTGTAAAGGAAATATATTAAATACAACTATTCATTTATTTGTAAATCATTGGCCGTCAAGACGTGAAGGAGATTTGGAAACCAATCAAAAGCGAAAATTAGCGGCTTTGCGTTTGCGTGAACAAATTGATTATATCAAATATGAAGAAAATAATCCTAAAATTATTGTAATGGGTGATTTTAATACAAATCCCAATGATGAAATAATTGAAAGATATTTACAATATAATGATTTTGTAAATCCTGCTAAACAAAAATTTTTAGAAAAAAAAGGAACTACGCACTACCATAAACAATGGTTAATGTTTGATCAAATATTATTCTCAAAAAATTTTATTTACGACAAAATTTTTCATAGTTTTCATATTTACAAACCAAAATTTTTGATAATTTGGAAAGGAAAATACAAAGGATTTCCATTTCGTACATTTCGTGGTAAAAAATATCAAAACGGATATAGTGATCATTTTCCTGTATATTCAATTTTAAAATTTCAAAAAAAAAGATAAAATTTACATTATAAATAAATACAAATTATTATGTTTGTGAAATCAAAATATAAAATGATATAAAATGGCACAAGATTTATTTAAACATCCCGATTATTATTTGGTAGATGAATTGCTATCGGACGAACATAAATTAGTAAGAGATTCTGCCCGCGAATGGATTAAGCGTGAAGTTAGTCCAATTGTTGAAGAATATGCACAAAAGGCCGAATTTCCTAAACATTTAATTAAAGGTTTGGGCGAGATAGGAGCTTTTGGACCATTTATTCCAGAGGAATATGGCGCACCCGGTTTAGATTATATTTCATACGGATTAATTATGCAGGAATTGGAGAGAGGGGATTCGGGAATTCGTTCAACTGCTTCGGTGCAATCGTCATTAGTAATGTTTCCTATTTGGAAATTCGGTAGTGAAGAACAAAGACAAAAATATTTACCCAAATTGGCAACAGGAGAGTTAATGGGAGCTTTTGGTTTAACCGAACCGAATCACGGTTCAAATCCTGGAGGAATGGAAACCAAATTTGTTGACAAAGGAGATTATTATTTGCTAAACGGAGCTAAAATGTGGATTTCAAATGCTCCTTTTGCCGATATTGCAATAGTATGGGCAAAAAATGAAGCAGGTCGTATCAAAGGCCTTATAGTTGAACGTGGAATGGAAGGTTTTTCTACACCTGAAACTCATAACAAATGGTCATTACGTGTTTCGGCAACAGGTGAATTGATTTTCCAAGATGTAAAAGTTCCTAAAGAAAACTTACTACCCAAAGCCGACGGTTTAAGAGGACCGTTAACTTGTTTGGATTCGGCTCGTTATGGTATTGCCTGGGGAACTCTCGGAGCGGCAATGGATGCTTATGATACAGCTTTGCGTTATGCACTCGAAAGAACTCAATTCGGAAAACCTATTGCTTCTTTTCAACTTCAACAAAAAAAATTAGCCGAAATGATTACCGAAATTACTAAAGCACAATTGTTAGTTTGGCGTTTGGGTAATTTAAGAAATGAAGGAAAGGATACAGCCGCACAAATTTCAATGGCAAAAAGAAATAATGTAGATATGGCTTTAAAAATAATTCGTGAAGCTCGTCAAGTTCTTGGAGCTATGGGAATAACAGGGGAATATCCTATTATGCGACATATGATGAACCTCGAATCTGTAATTACTTATGAAGGAACTCACGACATCCATCTATTGATAACCGGCTACGATATTACTGGTATTTCGGCATTCAAATAAATGGCTATATAACTTTTTATAAGTAAAATATAAATAATTTACTGTTCAAACAAAAGTTGCCTAACAACAAGTTTAGAGCGGAACAAATATAGATAAAACAGTATCAAACAAATTTTATTGATAGAAAATTTTAATCGATAATAAAGAAAGATGCAATGTTTATGATTTGAATGTCGCAAATATTTCAAAAGGAAATTATCTGATTAAA
>CAZOHX010000550.1:828-2593 GCA_964579315.1 uncultured Saprospiraceae bacterium | reverse complement strand
TTTAAAGATTTTATGTTAGTGAAAAATTTCAATACAAAGTTGCTTTATTCTTCTCTTTTAAAAATCACCTAAACGGGTGAAAATATGGAAATTGACCAAAAAAGTTTTATATATGGCACGATTTTATATATATAATCTATGATAAGCCCCAAAGTTTAATATTACACAAACTACTTTATTATGAATAAATCATTATTGCTTTTAATTTTTCAATTTTTAGGATTGGGAATGATGAATGCGCAAATCTCAGGAACAGTATTCCAAGAGTTTCCAATTGATACAACCGCACTAAATTCTTATGGAGTTTTCGATGCAAATGAAATTGGCGTTGCAGGAGTAACCGTAACCGCTTTTCCAAGTGGAGAAACCACTACTACTGCACCTGATGGATCATATAGCTTGACAACCACAGGAGATGCACGAATAGAATTTAGCAATTGGCCAAGCTATTTAGAGCCTAGTCCTGAAGGGAATGCAGGCAATTGTAATGTACAGTTTGCCACAGCTCCAGCGACGGTGAATTTTGGTTTACATAATCCAACGGATTATTCTTCAACAGCTAATCCTAGTGTCGTTTTATCTCATTTTATCAATGGAACAGGGAATGGACAAACCAATTTTGCCTTATTTTCTACACCAATGGCAAGTACAGGATTAAATGCTGATTTTACAAATAATGGGAATCAAGGGACTGGACCTGTACCATCTTATGATGCTACAATAGACCAAGTGGGTTCTGTTTGGGGGCTTGCATTTCAGAAAAATCAACAAAGATTATTTGCAGCGTCATTCTTGAAAAGACATAGTGGTATGGCAGAAGGCCCTGGATATGTTTTTATCCTAGATTATTCTTCTGGGAACGGAAGCTTGACCGATACGTTTAATTTACAAGGAGTAACTCCTGCAAATGGTGGTGCTAATATAGATTTAGGTACAATTGATAGATCAAGTTCTGCTGATTATACTTTAAATGATGACCCAAGCGTGCGTTCCATAGATTTAGATGCTTTTGGAAAAGTAGGAAAAATGAGTTTTGGAGATGCAGAAATGGATCAATCTACCAATACTTTATGGCTAGTGAATTTATATCAAAATGCACTGATTTCTGTAGATGTGAGTGGAAATTCGGCTTCCGTTCCAGGACAAGTCAACCAATATCTGATTTCGTCTATGTCTCCTCCATCTTGTACAGGTGGAAGTTTACGTCCTTTTGCCTTGAAATTTATGAATGGAAAAGGATACTTGGGATGTGTTTGTGATGCAAGTATTTCACAAAATGATACCGATTTAGATGCTTATGTACTTAGTTTTGACCCTAATAATATGGGAGCAGGATTTACTACTGAATTGACTTTTAATTTAGATTATTTAAGAGAATCCAATGACAATATGGATTATTCTTTCGGATATTGGACCGATACTTATAATGACGGAGCAGGTACCATCTTTACCATTGATGGAAATTCTGTTTTATATCCACAACCAATGTTGAGTGATATAGAATTTGATAAAGACGGAAATATGTATCTTGGAATAATGGATAGAATGGCTCATCAAATTGGGTATCAAAATTATCGACCTTTGGCAGGTGACAATACCGTTATTAAGACCGTAGAAAGGGGAGAAGTCCTTAAAGTTTGTAATAATGGCGGTACTTTTGAAGTAGAAGGTATGACCAATTGTACATCAATGAATTACAATGGCATAAAAAATAAAAATCCAATGGGAAATGGAGAATTTTTTAATGATAAAGGGGGAGATGCCA
>CAZOHX010000550.1:0-818 GCA_964579315.1 uncultured Saprospiraceae bacterium | reverse complement strand
CCGATGGCATCAATGGTGCAGATTATTGGAATACACAAGGTTTTGTTGCTAATAATTTAACGGATGGGTCAATCGATAATTGGTATTCAGGATCATATTATACTCAAACGCCAGGATTTGGAAAAGCAATTGGTATTGGAGATATTGAATTATTAACAGAAGCAGCTCCCGTGGAAGTCGGAGATTTAGTTTGGAATGATGTCAACTCAAATGGTATCCAAGATGCTGGTGAATCAGGTATTGCTGGCGTAAAAGTTAAATTGTTTGATGCTACATTCACCGTTTTAGATTCTGCCATCACCAATGCAAATGGAAAATATATTTTCAGTAATGATGCTCAACAGACTAGTACATCAAGTCATAGATATGGTATTTCTGGATTAGTTGCAGGTGGTAGTTACTCGATTGTAATCGAAAATGCCCAAGGAGCATCCAAACAAGCAGCGTTGGGAACAATGACTTTATCTCCAAATGGAGTAGGAGAAGGTGTAAACGCTACTTGGAACGATAGTGACGGTACATTAATCGGAGATGGAGCAGGTGTATCTGTATTGCCCGCTAGTATTCCTAGGAGTGGTAGCAATAATCATGATTTTGATTTTGGATTTGGTGCTGCGGCGGCAGTTTGCCATGAGATTTGTTTGCCTGTTGATGTGGTTAGGAATTAATATACAATAATTCAATACAAAAAACGCCTTTCTCCTTGTTTTTGTGTGTATATTTTTCGATAGATTTTGTTACAATCAATATTTTTTTATCAAATTACTTGGATTTTAATACAGTATCTTATATGCCAATGGGCTTAGAGTTATTTAAGC
>CAZOHX010000549.1:0-2599 GCA_964579315.1 uncultured Saprospiraceae bacterium | reverse complement strand
ATTTTTACTCCAAATAATTAGAATCTCCAACTTTTCTCACCGTCTCAACCAGATTTTGCCCAAGCAAAATCGCCTAAACTGCTCAACTTCATTAAGCTTTCCCCTTCTTACCACGCTGAAAACCAATACTCGTTCTTTCACGATCAATCTCTTCAGGCAATTTAGAATTTAAAATCTCTTTCAAAGCACGATGATAGGTTTCGAAATTGTGAATATTCTTATGTCCCGCATCAATTATAGGATAAAGTCTTGTATTATTGGGTTGTATTTTTGCCAATTTCAAACTACTTTTAAAGGGAGTTACACGATCTTTTGTGCCGTGTATGATTTTGATAGGACATTTCACATATTTCAACCATTTATAAGTATGCATTGAGTATTTGACCACAAACCAAAGCGATCTCAAAGGAATATACCGCTGCATATTTTTCAAAATACTAAAATAAGGACAAGCTAAAATGAGCATTCTTGGTTGGTTCAACGATGCTAATTTGGTCGCAAACCCCGTTCCAAGTGATCGGCCATATACGATAATATATTTTTCAGGAACACGAGTTTTGATTTCATCATAAACGATTTGTACATCTTTGTGCATAGCTTCTTGGGATCTTTTTCCTGTACTTTTCCCAAATCCCCGATAATCAATCATCAGTACATCCCAACCATGATAGGTGAAATCAATGGCGAATTTTCCCCACCCCTTGATACTTTTTGAATTTCCTTTCAAATAATAAACAACTCCTTTCGGGTTTTCACATTTAAAATGCAAACCATTGATAGTTACTCCAGGTCGAATTTCTAAATTGTATTCGTCCACCTTTTGATTTTCATATTGAAATTGAAAATCTTTTGGCAATCTTTCTGGATGAAAAATAAATCGTTCTTGAAATAGATAAACAAAAATCAGAATGAAGGCAATAACACCCAAAGAAATTAAGATGATAGTCGTTGTACTCATTCAAATATTATATTTTTAATGACCAAATTAATGAAAAAAATTGGAATTTAAAAATATAGTGCTACATCAATCATATCAATTCTTTTAATCTAGCATATGTTCCAGTTTTATCCTGAGTACAATCATCCCAAAAACCATCCACAATCTCAATCTCAACAGTAACTGGCGTACCAATTCGGGAAACAATATCTTCTCTTTTTACGGTGCTTTCATCAAATTTTATAAAATAATCTTGAACAGAACATCTCAGAAATAAAGCTTCATCTTTTAGATTCCATTGGTCGTCTTGATACTTTTTCTCTATTAAAATACAGGATATTTTCATTTTTTCAAGCAAGATACGTAAATTTTATCCATTGAGATCTTCTTTTATCAACGAAATATGGACTTTTTCAAAAAAAGAAGCAATTCAAAATCAAAAAATGTTAAAAAAACTAAAAATCGTATGCTCTAAATCTTTTTTTTACTAACTTGCGACCCGAATGCATTATAAAAATTGATTTTATGATGTACAAAATGAGAAAACCTACGTATGAATTAACGTTCATATAAATACAGGACAAATACCAACTTAACGTGGCTAGAAGAAGATTAAAAAAAGAATATAGACGAAAATTCCTTTGGGTATTTTTTGCAATAGTATCTGTTTTTGGAATAGGAACTTTCATGAGTTTACAATCTCCAAGCGAAAGATACAAAGATTTAGATGGATTTCATATTTATGAACCAACTGTCAAATATGGCTTTACATTAGATACTTTTAATGTAAGTCAAGGCATTATTCAAAACAATGAATTTCTTGCCAATTTGTTACTCCCCCATCATGTGGATTATGTCACCATTGATAAAATCGCTAAAAGTTCTAAAGATGTCTTTAGTGTCACCCAACTTAGAGCTAATAAACCATACATGATTATCAATAAGGATACTTCCACCATGGCGGATTATTTTATCTATGAGCCCAACGTGTATCGTTATGTAATATATGACATCAAACATCCAGAAAATATTCAAGTCATTGAGCGGCCTATCACCGTGAAACAACGAGAAGTTTCAGGAGTAATTGAGTCTTCTTTATGGAATGCAATGGTTAATAATGGACTTAGTTTTGACTTGACCGCCCGAATGGAAGACGCTTTGGCATGGTCTATTGATTTTTATCATGTACAAACTGGGGATAAATTCAAATTGATTTATGATGAAGAATATATCAATGGAAAATCAGTTGGCGTTGGTCAATTGTATGCTGCTTATTATAAAAATTATGACAATGAATACTATGCTATTCGTTACAAAACAAAAAAACATGACGGATATTTTGATTTAGAAGGTAGATCCATGAAAAAGGCATTCTTGAAATCTCCCGTTAAATTTGCAAGAATTTCTTCTACTTTCAATAGACATAGATATCACCCTGTTTTACATCGAGTGAAAGCTCATTTGGGAACTGATTTTGCAGCACCCACAGGTACTCCGATTATGTCCACAGCTGATGGAGTGGTTATTAGACGTAGCAGAACACGTGGGAATGGTAACTACGTAAAAATTAAGCATGATAAAATGTATCAAACTCAATATTTACACATGTCACGTTTTCAAAAAGGAGTAAATGTAGGAACACATGTCAAACAAGGACAAATC
>CAZOHX010000548.1:0-2601 GCA_964579315.1 uncultured Saprospiraceae bacterium | reverse complement strand
AATTTCTTCTGCAATTTCTTCTACTTGTTCCATTCTATGGGTTGAAAAAATGATACTGGTTCCTTCATTACAGAGTCGCTTAATTTCATCCTTAATCAAATTGGTATTCAAAGGATCCAATCCAGAAAACGGTTCATCGAGTATCAATAAAGGTGGTTTGTGGACGACGGTAGTAATAAATTGAATCTTTTGTTGCATTCCTTTCGAGAGTTCTTCAATTTTTTTTGTCCACCAATTTTCAATTCCAAATTTTTTCAACCACATATCTATTTCGGAAGCAGCCTGTTCTTTTGAAAGCCCTTTTAATTGAGCCAAATACATCAAAATTTCTCCCACTTCCATTTTTTTATACAAGCCACGTTCTTCTGCCATATAGCCGATTTGCTCTGGATGCGTATCGTTGAGTATTTCTCCATTGAAAATAACCTGACCTTCATCGGGTCTGACGATAGTTGTGATAATTCTTATTAAAGAAGTTTTTCCAGCTCCATTTGGACCTAAAAGACCAAAAATTTTACCCTTGGGTACATTAAAACTGATATGATCTACGGCAACGTAATCGTCGTATCGTTTGACCACATTTTGAATTTCTAAAATTGACATATTTTACGTTTTGACCATGATTTTCCAAAATGATATTGGAAATATGAGCCAAAATATAGAATAAAAATTGAAAAATAGAGATTTTTCTATTTAAGATGAGTTTTTTTCGACTAAAGAGCGTTCTGTTATTTATTTTTATCAAATTATTTGATACTCTTTTTTAATAGTTTTGAAATCAGCACCATCTTGGATAATTACTTTGATAGTAAAAAGTCCACCACGTTTACATTTTCTAACTATTTTTCTTAACCTTTTTTCTACAATGCCATGAGATTTTGCAATGTAATACTTATTACCTTTCTCATAAGAAAAAATTAATTCTGAAATGGCTCTATCATTTCCAAATTCATCTCGTACTAAAAAAGTTTTTCCAAAATTAGCTTTTAATTGCCTTCTAGTCATCTGGGGTTCTTTTAGATTTCCCCAACTTAAAGTATATTTATCAGAGTCATCATATTTGCCTTTGTTTAATGTAAAGGAAATAGGCATTCTCAATTGGACACTGACATTCTCACCCTGGTTTTTTCCTGGAATCCAAGTTGGCATTGTTTTTAAAACACGGATTACTTCATCTTCAAATCCGTCTCCAATATAATTCAAGACTTTGATATGCTCAATGTGCCCTTCAGAATTGACTACAAATTGTGCGTAAATGGTTCCTTCTATCCCTTCTTCTCTTGCAGCTTGTGGATATTTTAAATGCTTGCTAATAAATTGAATGAGTTTCTTATTAGAACAATCTTGTGCATTTGATTTGGAAACATCTGCACAATCCTTAAAAAGTGGCATTTCGTCAGCCGATGTGAACACCGTTTGACCAGAAAGTTGAATGCCAACAAATAAAAGAAATATTAATAGTATTTTGTTCATTCTTTTAAATTTAATTAACTTGAGCCGAGATTTTTTTAGAAATCCAAACCCTATACAAATGAGAAAACGCTGGAATTTATATTCTGTTGCTAAAAACAAGGTTGATTTATTCTCGACAAAGTTAAATTTACATCCTTCAATTACAAAAGTTTTAATTCAACGAGGTCACAACACCATAGAAAAAGCACAACAATTTCTAAATCCTACCCTATCACAATTACATGATCCATTCTTAATGAAAGATATGGATATCGCAATACAACGAATCGAAAGAGCCATTTTAGAAAATGAAACCATTTTAATATATGGTGATTACGATGTAGATGGAGTGACATCTGTTGCCCTTATGTATGACTTTCTATCAAAATTGACTCCAAACCTTGTATATTTTATTCCGCAAAGAAAAAAGGATGGATATGGGCTGTCTTGTACGGGTATTGATTTTGGAAAATCAAAGGGGGCAACACTCATGATTGCCTTGGATTGTGGTATTCAAGGTAATGAAGAAATCGATTACGCCAATCAATTGAATATAGACACTATAATATGTGATCATCATCTACCCAAAAAAAAATTGCCCGAAGCATATGCCATTTTGAATCCTAGACAACCATGGTGTTCTTATCCAAATGAAGAATTATCTGGTTGTGGTATTGGGTTTAAAATTATTCAAGCGTATTTTGCAAAAAATGGAGGAGATGTCAAAGACCTATTTAGTTACTTAGATTTAGTAGTCCTTAGTCTAGCTTGTGATATTGTGCCAATTATTGGAGAAAATCGAGTATTATCCTATTTTGGATTAAAAAAATTGAATACAAAGCCAAGGCTAGGTGTTCAATTTTTAATTCAAGCAAGCACAAAAAAGGTTCCATTAACCATTACGGATATCGTTTTTGGAATAGGGCCTATCATCAATGCCGCAGGCAGATTTTCTGATGCACAAAGAGCCGTTAGGTTGCTTTTGTCCAAGACAAAAATAGAAGCTCAAGATAATATAAATACATTGGTCAATCACAATAAAGAACGAAAACTGGTTCAACAACGCATTTTAAATGAACCAAATAAAATGGTAACCAGCCCTGTCCCTAATTAAATAGTTCTATATCATCCTGATTGTTATATTGGAGA
>CAZOHX010000547.1:0-2607 GCA_964579315.1 uncultured Saprospiraceae bacterium | reverse complement strand
GATTGAAGGATTGAATAGATTGAAGGATTGAAGGATTGAGGGATTGAATAGATTGAGGGATTGAATAGATTGAGGGATTGAATAGATTGAAGGATTGAACAGAATGAATAGATTGAAAGGATTCATTTTTTTGATTTTTAGTTTAAATTTTTGCGCATTTTTGATAATATTTTTACAAGTTCAAGACTTTCATCGTACAGGTTTGATATAAAATCTCCCGACAATATCTTGCTTGCAATGATCAGGTCTATCCACATTTCGGTTTCATCGGCTTCTTCAACAGAAATAGACAGTTTGCTGTAAAACTCCTTTTTTGAGCGGCCTCGTAAAGCAGCACGGTAATTTGCATACATCGAAGTGCCTGATTTTGTTATTTGATAATTAATAACTCTTCCTTTTGTTGATTTCGGAAGCATATCTGAAAGCTCTAATATTTTCAAACTAAACACCCGTAATCTATCTCTTATTTCAATTTTATATTTATTCCACTCATCTATTGACATAATAAAACATTAAAAATTAACACCTTCCAAAAGTAGTAAATTTCATCCAATCTCTTTAGTTTCTTCAATCTCGGACAAAGCAAAAATCAAAGTAGCTACAGTTTTTACATCTTGCTTTTTTTTCAAGTTTTGGTACCTCTTCGCGGTTAATAATTTCAGAAATCTTTTTTTCAGCCTCTTTTAATTCTTCACGGTCGATATTCGATAAAAATACCTCTTCTGTTTTTCTTTCTTTTGGATATTCTAAAATGCCTGTAACACCTTCAATTCCATTTTTTTCAAATACATAAATGTAATATTTTATTTGCCAAAGGTGCGCTTCGTGTAATTTGGTTGATTTTTTTATTTCGTGGATTACCTTATTTTTAGCGTCATAAAAGTCAATTTTAATTCCGTCGATGGCAACTTCTTCGTATTTTGATGAACGTTGCGGGTAGGATGTTTCGTGAATTAACTTACCCTCGTAAACCGCATTGTTTGTATGTTCCATTTGAATACTATTGCCAAAAAGCCAGAGCTTGCGTTTGCAAATGAAATAGTAGTTAATATGGGTGCCTGTTATTTGCATTTTATTAATGTTGAATAATTTTCAGAACAAATTCGCCAACTATTTTATAAGCCATATCAAAATCAATAAGTTTATTAATTGCAAGATGATGTCCCAGACTATTTTCCCAAGCCCGCTTATTTTTTCTTGCTTTTATAGGGTTTATATAATTCTCTATTATGCAACAATCAAGATTCTTATCCTTTGATTTCTGAGCCAATAAGTCGTAAATTATTGAGTACTCCCGGCTATTTATTTTTTGAGATAGAAAATACAGATCATAAATATCTCGCGGTCGGTTTCTTTGCATTAATGCACGGATTTTTTCTGATATAATTTCATTAATTAGATAAGTTGGAACCGTATTATTAATTTTGTCAAAGTCCGAATAGGGATGAAAAATCTGTTTAGCATCAGCCGGCAATAGAATTTTCTCACTAAAACTAATATCTAATTTTATCTTAGTTTGCCACCGTTCAGCGGGTAATCTTGTTTGATTTGGCTTGTGGTCGGCTCCCCAAAAAGCGATGGTTACTTCATAACCTTGAGCTATGTTTTTATGTATTTGTGGTTTTATTTTGTTTAAATAAAAATCTGCACCACTATTTTTGCGGGCAATGGAAATTATTTCAGTTAACAATGTTTCATCCACAATAAAACCATCATCAATTAGCGAAAAATCAAGATCTTCGGAATATCTATAATCATTAAAATAACATTTTTTCAAACAAGTACCTCCTTTAAAAACAAAGTTTTTTCTAATGCTTTCAATTTCGAACATAGCATTTAGAAAATGTCCCAATACCCAATCTTTATCAAGTACCGATGGCTGAATTTTTAGTCTTTCCGCTATGTCGTAAAGTTCTTTTTGAAAAATCATGATTTTGCTATCTCCAGTATTTCTTCTTTTGGGATATTAAGAATTAGTTTCCATTTACTATCGACTTTTCCATTGGGCTCACCATTTGTTTCAAATAGGGTATATTTATCTTTTACCAAACTTTGTGCGTATTTCAAAAATTTATTCATCTTGGGTTTTTCAAGAATATCTGCCAAACAGGCCAGTCTTTTTACCAAGGATATATTATTCTCCTCTTTGCAGTATTCAATGAGTTTGTTTTCATCAATGTCAGCTCTGTTAAATGCTTTAATAATTTCGGCATACCCACCCGAAAACCCGGGTTTGTCAAAGGCATCTACAAGGGTTCTTTCAATATTGGAAATCCTAAATTTATGATTACCCACTCCTTCTGTTGTATATCCGCTAATACATTTACCGGCTTTGCGGGTAAAAAAATATCGTATTCCAAAATATGATTTTGACCTTTTATCTTTGTCTGTTTTTAAATATATAACATTGGGTATTTGCTCCGTTAGTCCGTGATAGTTCATTGCATTCCAGTAAGATATAACAGCATTATCTGCCACAAAACATCCGATTACAAAATGATCTCTAAAATTATGCTTACAATACTTCCCTCGTTCAATTATATCAATATATTTGCTCCTTATCAGACTTGCTAAAGTAAGATTCAATTGACTGTCTCCCATTAAAGC
>CAZOHX010000546.1:0-2620 GCA_964579315.1 uncultured Saprospiraceae bacterium | reverse complement strand
TGATAATGCTCGTGCAACCATTGCCGATTTAGATAAAAATAATATAAGTTATCAACTTACAGCTGCTTATTTAGATGGGATTAATCAATATATTGAAAATGGAGCCACTCCGCTTGAATTTTATGCGATTGGTATTGAAAAAGAAAAATTCACAATCAATGACATTTACAATATATTGGGATATATGAGTTTTAGTTTTGCTCAAGCGCATAGAATTGATCCTATGGTGTATCATATCCAACAGAAATTAGGGGATAAATATGTACAAGAATTGGGTCTTGATGTAGATTCCAATTATATCAAAACGCCCATTCATTACAAAGTTGATTTAGGAACAAAAATGTCCGAAGCAGTGGGTGCTATTATGAGAGATTTACCCGTGCCACCGTTTATTGGCAGCAATGGATGGATTGTAGGTCCCAAAAAATCCAAATCAGGACAGGTAATCTTCTGCAATGATCCTCATATTGGTTATTCTCAACCATCTGTTTGGTATCAAGCTTATATTAAAACACCTAAACATGAAATTTATGGAAACTATTTGGCTCTTACCCCCTTTCCTTTGATTGGTCACAATCACCACCACGCTTATGGACTAACAATGTTTGAAAATGACGATCTTGATTTTTATTTAGAAAAAGTAAATCCAGATAATCCAAATGAATACTTAACTCCCAATGGATATAAATCTTTTGAAACAAAGCAAAAGACCATCAAGGTAAAAGATCAGGATGATGTGGTTTTTGAAGTAAGGTCAAGTGCTCATGGACCTATTATGAATGAATTAATTCAAGGGTTTAATGTCAATCATCCTGTGGCAATGGATTGGATTTATACAAAATATAAAAGTAAAAATTTAGATGCTTTCTACGGTGCTTCTCATGCCAAAACAATGTCTGAATTTGAGCACTATTGTAGTAAGATTGTAGCACCTGGATTAAATGTTCTTTACGGAGATGCAGACGGAAATATAGCATGGTGGGCGGTAGGAAAACTATATCACCACAAGCAAAAAGTAAATACAAAAACCATATTAGATGGTAGCAATGGTTTGGACGATCAATTAGAATATTTACCTTTTTCTGTGAATCCGCAATCTATTAATCCACCAGAAAATTACATTTTATCTGCCAACAATCAGCATGATACCATAGCAGGGAGTTTATATCCTGGTTATTATTTACCTACGGATAGAGCGAAGCGTATTTTTGATTTATTGGATAAAAAGCAAGATGTTACATCAGAATACATGACCGAAATGATTCATGATATTACTTCATCCACGGCACCTGATTTTGTAAAGGTGATTTTGAAAAATAGTCATCCTACAAATCCGACTTTTGAAACGGCAATTTCTCTCCTAAAAGATTGGAAAGGCGACTTCTCCATCAATAGTGCCGCTCCTACTATTTATACTAAATTTCTATATGAATATTCAAAAAATACTTTTATGGACGAATTAGGTGCTTCCATTTTTCCTGATTTTTTGAGTGTACACATGGGGCTTCGATTGACTAGAAATCAAATTTATAAGAAAAGTTCGATTTGGTGGGATGATATTTCTACTAAAGATAAAATCGAAACTCGGGCAGATATTATTCAAAAATCTATGGAAAGTACTATCGATACACTCATCAATCAATTGGGTCATGATGTTTCGAGATGGCAATGGAAAAATGTTTGTACACTTGAACATAAGCATCCTATTGGGAAAAAAGTAGCTGCACTCAGAGAAGCATTTAATGTGGGACCTTTTCATCTTGATGGTGGAAACGAAGTACTCAATAATCAGATTTTTACGCTCAATGGGACGGGAATATACAATGTAACAGGTGGACCATCTAGTCGTAGAATCATTGATTTCTCCAATATCGAAAATTCAATGGGGATTATTCCAACAGGGCAATCTGGAAATCCATTGAGTAAGCATTATCGTGATTTAGCACCGTTTTTTAATAGTAAAAAATTGGTGAGAATGATTATGAAAAAAGAAGATTTGAAGGGGGATGTGTTGATTTTGAAATAGGAAAAAATAAAGACTTTCGACATCATGACTTCAAGGCGGTCACAGTCATGATGTCGAAAGTCCTGATTTTTGTTTTGTCGTATTTTTAAAAATCACCATAGTAAACTTGAAAGCAAGGAAATCCCAATTCTAAACGCCACATATCCACCACTTGATTTCTATCATCCAAAACAAATTTTACCCAATATTTATCTTTGATATGATTGTTTACCAATTCGATTTTAATAATAGAATCTTTTCATGTATCTGCGGTTTTCCTCATGAATAAATGGTCGTAAGTTACCTTATACTTTTCCAGCCAACGCTTGGTTTCTGGCATAGAATCATCTGTTCTTCCTGAGAGTAGGATGATTTTACAACCTGTTTTCCGATAAGTTTCTAAGACATCAAAAACAGGTTCATTCAACAAATCTGATTCACACGCTTTTCCGTCAAACGGACTTCTATCATGCATAATCGCCAATGTTCCATCGAGATCACATATAATTGCAGGAGGTAAATTCTTATTTTGATTAGAGTAATCGCCAATTCGTTTTGATCTAAATTGTTGATACATATTGATAATGGTTTTTCTGCCTACTTTTTTCTCTCTTT
>CAZOHX010000545.1:0-2638 GCA_964579315.1 uncultured Saprospiraceae bacterium | reverse complement strand
ATGTAGCGGATTACCGCCAATTAGCAATAAATCTTGTTGCTTTTTTAAATGGGAGGCGTAAAATCATTTTAGAAGGTGAAATCGGAGCAGGTAAAACCACTTTTACCAAGGCTTTTTGCGATATGTTGAACGTAGAAGACCACGTAACCAGCCCAACATTTTCAATTGTCAACGAATATGTATTTCAAGTAGATGGAAAAGATGATAAATTTCATCATATTGATTTATACCGCTTAAATGATATTTATGAAGCCATTGATATAGGAATTGAAGATTATTTGTATGATAATTCTTATTGTTTTATTGAATGGCCTGCATTGATAGAACCTATTTTGCCAGATGACGTAGTAAAGATTAGTTTTCAATTATTGGAGGATGGTTCTCGAAAAATAGAATTTTCAAAATAAGTTTATTTTTCCAGAGATTTTATGTATCTTCAACGAAGAAGATCAACGGACACAAAAGAAAATATGAGCGATAAATCGAAAAAAATACATATTCCCAAAGAGTTGACTCAATTTGGATATGAGACAAAAGAGCAAGTTCTTGAAGTAAATAGGAAGAAAAAGAGTATGTATATTGGGATTCCCAAAGAAGTTACTCCTTCTGAGAATAGAGTGCCGTTGGTACCCGCATCAGTTGCCACATTGGTTGCCAATGGGCATCGAGTAGTCATTGAGAGTGGGGCGGGATTGCGAGCCAACTATACCGATCAGGCGTATTCTGAAGTGGGTGCGGATATTGCTTTTAGTCAAGAGCAAGTGTACAAATCGGATGTGATTATCAAAGTAGCACCACCTACTTTGGATGAGATTGATTTGTTTCATCCCAATCAGATTTTAATATCGCCTTTACAATTGCCTTTGATTTCTAAGGAGTATTTTCAAAAACTCAATCAAAAAAGAGTAATTGCTGTTGCCATGGAATATATAAAAGATGATAATCACACCTATCCCGTGGTGCGTATCATGAGCGAGTTGGCAGGGCGTAGTTCTATGATGATTGCCGCAGAATTGATGGCAAAATCCAATGGTGGAAAGGGTGTCTTATTAGGAGGTGTGGCAGGTGTACCATCTGCAAAAGTTGTGATTTTGGGAGCAGGCGTAGTGGCTGAATATGCCGCAAAAGTCGCCTTAGGACTAGGAGCAGATTTACGTATTTTTGACAATAATATTTATAAATTGATGCGTATCCAAAATCTTTTGGGCGTACAACTCAATACATCTTCCTTCAATCCATATCAATTAGAAAAAGAACTATTGACAGCAGATGTTGCCATTGGAGCCTTGCATTCCAAATCTGGACGAACACCCATGTTGGTCAGTGAAGATATAGTTTCAAAAATGAAAAGGAAAGCTGTAATTATTGATGTCAGTATCGATCAAGGGGGATGTTTTGAAACATCTCGTCCTACTACATTGGATCAGCCCACTTTTACCAAGCACGAAGTCATCCATTATTGTGTGCCGAATATTGCATCTAATGTTCCGAGGACATCTTCCATTGCAATTAGTAATATTTTGATGCCTATTTTGTTGAAAGCGGCAGATATTGGTAGTATGGAATATTTGATTTATCAAGATAAGGGTTTGATGCATGGCGTTTATACATTTAAGGGCTGTTTGACAAATAGCCATATTGGACAACGATTTAGTTTGAAACATACGGATCTGCATTTGCTGATTACATCAAGTTTGTAAAGGTGTAAGGGGGCACGATCAACTGGTTTATCAAAATTTAATTTACAAATTAATGAAAGCATACATATCTTTACTACGTGGCATCAATGTAGGTGGACATAAAAAAATTAAGATGGCAGATTTGAAGTCACTTTATGAGTCGTTGGGCTTTGAAGATGTAAATACTTATATTCAAAGTGGAAATGTAGTTTTTCAATCTAAGGAAACAGATTTTGATATATTGGCAAATTCAATTCATAATAAAATCAAAGATAAATATGGTTTTGAAGTTCCAATCACAATTCGTCAATCTCAAGATATAGAAAATATTATCAAAACAAACCCATTTCTTGCTAAAGCGGAAGATATCAAAATGTTGTATGTTGGTTTTATGAATGAGATTCCGAATCCCGAATTGGTAGCATCCACAAAGGAGATTGCTTTCAAAGATGATAAATTTGAAGTAATAGGAAAAACCTTATTTCTATATGTTCCAAGTGGTGCAGGAAAGACCAAATTTACGAATAGTTTCTTTGAAAGAAAATTTAAGGTGTCTATTACAACTAGAAATTGGCGGACTACCTTAAAACTGGCTGAAATGTGTAATTAAATTGATTGTCAGTATATTAAATATTAGATTAATTAATATCGCCAGCTAAAACTACTATTTTTTGATAGTTTTAGCTGCGGATAATTTTTATCTTTGGCTGAAAGTGGCAAAAGAGCAATGGTCTAGAAACAAATAACACTTTATACCCAATATTGTTTTGACAGACTAAAATAATGAATTTGATAGGAGTATTTTGTTTGAGAATGTATGATTTACAGTGCACTAAAATGTTAAAAAAAAGGTTTTCGCATGTATTATTTTTGTAATAATAAAATAAAGTCATATATTACAAAATAATTATTTCATAAGCCTAAAATTTACATGTATGTTAAACACACAATGCAGGTAC
>CAZOHX010000544.1:0-2642 GCA_964579315.1 uncultured Saprospiraceae bacterium | reverse complement strand
ATTTGGCAGGTCTTTGTTCCACAGGTGATTTTGAAAAGGAAGTTGTTTTACATGATAGGAAAAGAGAAAGTAAGACAAATAATAAACATATTTTTTTCATAATAGGTTGATTTGAACTAAAGATAGACCTATTTCATTAATTAAAATGTTTGGGGTCGGACATTCCATATTGTTGTTGTAATTCTTATCAATCATTCCCCTTTTTTTCGTAAATTGCACCATCATTTCTAACTCTAAATTATTAGAAAATGCAACAAGCAGTAAAATTATATCAACCCAAAATTAGAATTGTAACCGCCGCTTCTCTCTTCGATGGACATGATGCCGCTATCAATATTATGCGTCGTATCATGCAGCGTACAGGGGCAGAAGTAATCCATTTGGGACACAATCGTTCGGTTATTGAGATTGTCAATACTGCTATTCAAGAAGATGTTCAATGTATTGCCATCACTTCTTATCAAGGTGGACACAATGAATTTTTTAAATACGTGTATGATTTATTGGAAGAAAAAGGGGCTGGACATATCAAAATTATTGGAGGTGGTGGCGGAACTATTTTGCCTAGTGAAATTAAAGAGTTAGAAGCTTATGGTATTACAAAAATTTATTCTCCTGATGATGGAAGAGCCATGGGATTGCAAGGAATGATAAATGATGTATTGCAAAAAGCAGATTTTCCTGTGGGTATTAATTTGAATGGGGAAATCAATTCTATCAAAAAGAAAAATCCTGCTCATATTGCAAAATTAATCTCAGCGGCAGAAAATTTTCCCGAAGCCAATGCAAGTTGGTTGGAAATCTTAGAAAAGGCATCTAGCAAAAAAGTGATTCCTGTTTTGGGGATTACAGGAACAGGAGGCTCTGGAAAATCAAGTTTAGTTGATGAATTGGTACGTAGATTTTTATTGGATTTTGATAAAAAAACCTTGGCGATTATCTCTGTGGATCCGTCTAAAAGAAAAACAGGGGGAGCATTATTAGGGGATAGAATCCGTATGAATGCTATCAATACCGATCGTGTGTATATGCGTTCTTTGGCTACACGCCAATCCAATTTGGCATTATCTAAGCATATTAAATCTGCTTTGGATATCCTAAAAGCAGCTGAATTTGATATGATTATTCTTGAAACTTCTGGAATTGGACAATCTGATACTGAAATTGTTGATCATTCTGATTTGGCATTGTATGTGATGACGCCTGAATATGGAGCAGCAACTCAATTGGAAAAAATAGACATGTTGGATTATGCGGATTTGATTGCTATCAATAAATTTGATAAAAGGGGAGCCTTAGATGCAATCAGAGATGTAAGAAAGCAATACAAACGAAATCATAATCTGTGGGAAACTCCTGATGAAAATTTGCCGATTTTTGGGACGATTGCTTCACAATTTAATGATGGCGGAACCAATCAATTATTTACAAGAATTATGCTGGATATTGCTGCCAAAACAGGAGCAAAATTAAACTCAGATTTAGTATTTTCCGCTGATCAAAGTGAAAAAATATACATTATTCCACCTAATAGAACACGATATCTGGCTGAAATTGCAGAATCAAATAGAAATTATGTGCAATGGGTAGAAAAACAATCGGATATTGCAAGAAAATTGTTTGGATTAAGACAATCTATCGATGGATTAATTGCCGATGATGTAGATGCCAATATAGTTGAACTTTTGGAAAAAAGATATACGGATTTAGAAGCAGATTTAGATGGGCAATGTAAACGGATTTTGGCTGGTTGGAATGAGAAGAAACAGGCGTATGATGGGGATGAATTTATTTATAAAGTCAGAAATCGAGAAATTCGTGTGCCTACATTTACTACTAGCTTGTCGCATACTCGAATTCCAAGAGTGATTTTACCGAAATATAAAGATTGGGGTGATATTTTGAATTGGGTTTTATTGGAAAATGTCCCAGGTGAATATCCCTATACCGCAGGTGTTTTTCCTTTCAAAAGAAAGGGAGAAGATCCTACCCGAATGTTTGCAGGCGAAGGTGGTCCAGAACGAACCAATCGTAGGTTTCATTATTTATCCTTAGATACACCTGCCAATCGTTTGTCAACCGCTTTTGATTCCGTAACGCTTTATGGGGAAGATCCCAATGAGCGATTGGATATTTACGGAAAAGTGGGTAATTCAGGTGTAAGTATTTGTTGTTTGGATGATGCCAAGAAATTGTATTCTGGATTTGATTTATGTAATCCGACAACATCCGTGTCCATGACCATCAATGGTCCTGCTTCTATAATGACCGCTTATTTTATGAATGCAGCTATTGATCAACAATGCGAAATGTATATCAAGGAGCATGGATTAGAATCCAAAGTAGAAGCAAAATTGAAAGAGATATTTGATGATAATGGAATAGAACGACCCCATTATCGTGGCGATTTACCAGAAGGAAACAATGGATTGGGATTATTATTGCTCGGAATCACAGGCGACCAAATTTTACCAAAAGATGTTTATGATGCTCTTAAAGTAAAGGCTTTAACATCAGTACGGGGTACAGTACAAGCCGATATTTTGAAAGAAGATCAAGCCCAAAATACCTGTATATTTTCCACAGAATTTTCATTGAGAACAATGGGTGATGTGCAAAGTTATTTTATTGATCATAAGGTG
>CAZOHX010000543.1:0-2643 GCA_964579315.1 uncultured Saprospiraceae bacterium | reverse complement strand
GTAAAGTGCTCCCAAGCCTGTTCGTCCTAAGACCGTAACATCTGTTCTTTCCAAGGGTTTCACATAGGTAGGGGCAAGACTTAAAACCAATTTTTTGGCTTCTGCAATATTTCGTTTTACATTTAATACAACTTTATCTTTATGTGGAACTAAATATCCCAAATCAAATGCTTGATGAGCAGATTTTCCAACAGATGCCATTGCCAAAGTTTTGAACGACTCTATTAATTTTGGAATTTGTGTATCTCCAGGATAGAATGTATCCGATAACCTTACTGCAAATTCTTTTGTACCCCCACCGCCAGGGATTAATCCTACTCCAACTTCAACCAAACCTATATAAGATTCTGCGGCAGCAACGGTAGCATCACAGTGCATGACGGTTTCACAACCTCCACCAAATACATATCCTTGTGTAGCAGCAACAACGGGTATGCTAGAATATCTACAACGCATGGTTGTTTTCTGGAAAGTATCTACTGCAAAGTTTAATTCATCCCATTCTTGTTGAAATGCAAGCATCGCCACCATCATCAAATTGGCACCCACAGAAAAATTGGTTGCATTGTTTCCAATGACCAATCCGTTCCATCCTCCATCTTCGGCAATTTTAATGGCTTGATTCATTCCATTTAAAACGCCTTCACCAATGGTATTCATTTTACTGATAAATTCTAAACAAAGTACACCATCACCAATATCATGTAAAATAACTTCACTATTTTTGAAAACAGGTTCATTTGCTCTGAAAGTATCTAAAATAATCAATTCTTGCCCACCAGGAATGGGTTGATATGATTTACTAGCGATATCGTAATACTTTTTTACACCATTTTCAATTTTATAAAAAGTATCATTTCCTGCCGCTGCCATTTCTTTGACCCAATCAGCTATTTTTTCTCCTTGAGCTTCTGCTTTTTCAATTCCTCTTGAAATACCTACTATATCCCAATATTCAAAAGGCCCAATTTCCCAAGCGAAACCTGCTTTTACAGCATCATCTATACTATATAAATGGTCTGCTATTTCTGGAATGCGGTTAGACACATAGGCGAATAGTCCTAAAAGAGATCTTTTCACTAATTCCGCCCCCTTATCTTTCATTTTAAAGAATGTTGGAATTCTTTGATCCAAATCTTCCATTTGCTTGGCAGCCGCCAAACTTGGAATATTTACTTTTTGTTTTTGTTCGTATTCATGAGACTTGAGATTCAATTGAAGAATAATGGTTTTTCCATTTTCATCTTTTTCTTTGGTTTTTTTATAAAATCCTTGTTTGGTTTTATTACCCAAAAATTTATTATCCAAAAGAAATTTCATATAGGCAGGAGCAATAAAGGCACCAGCTTGTTCATCATTAGGGCAATTATTTTTGATACCTTCCATCACTTTGACTGCCGTATCATGTCCTACCAAATCTCCTAGTCTGAAAGTCCCAGTCTTAGGTCTTCCAATTGCGGGTCCCGTTAATTTATCGACAATATCGATGGGTAATTCGAGTTCTTCAGCCAGTTGATAAATTTTTGCCATGGCATATACGCCTACACGATTGGCAATAAATGCTGGAGTATCTTTACACAATACCGTTTGTTTACCAAGAAAACGATCTCCATAATCCATGAAGAAATCAATCACATTTTTATCTGTATCTTTGGTAGGAATGACTTCAAACAACCGCATATATCTTGGTGGATTGAAAAAGTGTGTTCCACAGAAATGCTTTTTGAAATCGTCACTTCTTCCTTCAACCATCATGTGGATAGGAATCCCAGATGTGTTTGAAGTTACCAGACTACCTTTTCTTCTATATTGATCTACCTTTTCAAAAATTTGCTTTTTGATATCCAATCTTTCAATGACTACTTCAATAATCCAGTCGGCATCTTTGATTTTTTCAAAATCATCTTCAAAGTTTCCTGTTGTGATTCTTTTAGCGAAAGAATTTTTATAAAAAGGAGCGAATTTAGATTTAAGAGCTGCCTTCAAAGAATTGTCAGCCATTCTATTTCGTGCTTTTTTATTATCCTTTTCTTCATCTTTTAAATCAAATGGCAGGATATCTAGCATCAATACTTCTAGACCAATATTAGCAAATAATGCTGCAATTCCAGAACCCATTAAACCAGATCCAAGTACCGCTACTTTATTAATATGCCGTTTATTTGCATATTTTTTGATATTTTTACTCATATATATACGGTTTTTAATTTAAATGAAAGCGAATTTTCGCTGGACAAACATACAAAAAAAGTTTAATTTGTCCTAGTTATTTAGTACGAAATTTATGCCAAAAAGATATGTATCATAGAGATAGGGTGTGTCAATGCTTTACAACGATGAGTTGGGCAAATTGTATCAAAAAGATATATGGAAAAATATGTGTCCATTCACTTGTCATTTTTTATTTTCACTTCATTAAAATTCAAACAAATTTCACAAATTTGAGGCATTTGGTACCACAATATTTGACCCACTTCGGGGTCTGCGATTGGATGTCTTTTTTTTTCTTAGGATTTCATCCAAAGTTATTCATATCTATCCCTTTTCAGGGATATAGTACAAGATTCATTGTTAAATATCCCTATACACTCAAAAATTATTCATCAATTAAACAATAGAATAAACAAGTCCACCTATTTAAAA
>CAZOHX010000542.1:0-2654 GCA_964579315.1 uncultured Saprospiraceae bacterium | reverse complement strand
TGGAGTATCCCGAATGAAACGGGAACATCTGTTTCTGGATTGACAGCAGGATCTTATTCTGTCGTAATTGCGGATGAAAACGATTGCGATATTATCGTAACTTTTAGTATTAATGTTGAGGCAACATCGGGTTGTCCTTCATTTAAGGTGGTTGGTGAATCCACTAATGTGCTTTGTAATGGGGATGAAACGGGCTCTATATTCTTGACGCCTTCGGGAGGAGATTCCCCTTATACCTATATTTGGAATACTGAAGCTGAAAGTCAGAATCTTGAAAATATTGGTCCAGGTACATATTACGTTACGATTACGGACGCCAATGAATGTGTTTTAGTAAAGAATTTCATGATTACAGAGCCAGATCCAATAATTATAGAAGCAACAACAGTAATGAATGATTGTTATGGAGATGCAAAAGGCTCAATTCAATTAGACGTTAGTGGTGGTGTTAGTGGATATACATTTGCTTGGACTGGGTCAGATTCTGACGGACCAGATGCCAATAATCTACAAGCAGGAGAATACGTTGTGACTGTCACCGATGAGTCAGGTTGTGAAAAAGTAGAAGATTTTGTGATTACAGAACCTACAGAAATTGAAATTTTTGTAGAAAAAACCAATCAATCTGCTCTAGGATTAAATGATGGGTATATAAAAGTGACTCCATCGGGTGGTACTGCTCCTTATTCCATCTCATGGGATAATAGTGTTTCTGGAAATGAGAATGCTGATTTGGCCCCAGGTGTTTATACTTGTACTGTAACAGATGCCAATGATTGTGAAAAAGTATTGGAAGTAGAAATTTTAGAAGCAGATAATCTTTGTCAGAATTTCGGAGTGGAAATAGAAAGTACTAATGTATTGTGTTTTGGAGATACAGATGGTTCTGCAACGGCTATGCCAGTATCGGGAAGTTCCCCTTATGCTTACTTATGGAGTAATCAAGAGACTACACAAACTGTAAGTAATTTAACTGCTGGAATGTATCAGGTTACAGTTACGGACAATAACGATTGTGAGGCGGTAGGTAGTATTGAAATAATTGCCCCAAGTGAATTATCTTTGGAATTATCAAGTACTAGAGAAACTATCGTTGGACAAGCAGATGGAACAGCAACGGCAACTGTTACAGGAGGAACATCTCCATATACTTATTTATGGGGCAATAGTGATACACAAGAAACCGCAACAGGATTGAGTGCTGGAAGTATATCCGTACTCGTGAGAGATGCCAATGGTTGTGAAATCTCAGGTGACATTAATATTGGCTCTGGAGATCCAGATTGTTCATCTCTTGCTTCTGATTTTGAAACAACACCTATAAGTTGTAAAGACAGCCAAGATGGTGGTATTAAATTGTTACCTACTGGTGGAGAAGCACCTTATAATTATAGATGGGGTGGAGGTCAAAATACCCAAGAACTTTCTGGAATATCAGGAGGGGCTTATGTCGCTACTGTTTCAGATGCCAATGAGTGTGAAGTAATTGTAAATATCAATTTGGTAGAGCCAGAATTGCTTACCGTTGAAATTGATGGTCAAAATGGTTTCTGCGGTCAAAAAGGATATGCAACTGCTGTTGTTTCTGGGGGAACAGGGCCATTCACATATGCTTGGAATACTTCTGCAAGTAATAAAACAATTACTGATTTAGTTTCTGGGGATTATTCTGTAGAAGTTACGGATGCACATGGATGTTCGGCAAATGGTGATATCTCCTTAAATGTTGAAGTGTATGAAGAGAGTATTGATTATGTAATTCAACCTGTATCTTGTGTTGGTAGTGAAGATGGTAGAATTGAAGTTTCTACTGCTGGAGGACATCAACCTTATACTTATAGTTGGTCGAATGGAGCTACAACTCCTGTTGTCGAGCATCTTGCTGCAGATGTATATACTGTATTTCGGACAATAATGGTTGTGTAAATTCTCAAACTTATGAAGTTACATCACCTCCTGCATTAGAAGTGGTTATTCTTACAGACCATAAAGATAATGGATTGGTGACAGTTACTGCTGGAGCAAGCGGAGGTACAGCACCATATACCTATTTATGGGATAATGGTCTTTCTGATGTTAGTTTGAATAATGTAGCTGAAGGTAGTTATTTCGTTACTGTTACGGATGCACATGGATGCGAAGAAGTGGCAAGTGTGATTACTACTGATAATAATGATGTAAATAGTATTTTGGGTATGTCCTTGACTCCAAATCCTACGGCTGATGTTTTTGTTTTAGAGATTGATTTAGCATCTAGTTTTGATTTGAAGATTGGGGTTTATGATTTATTAGGTCAAAAAATAATTCAAAAAAATACAACTGGATTGCATATTAAGAAATTTATTGATGTAAGTAAATTGAGTCCAGGAACGTATTATGTGAATATTAAGGCTGGAAATTCAAGTAGAACTGAAAAATTAGTCGTGATTCGATAAAATTTATATTAAGTGTTTGGATGAAAGCTTTGTTAAAAAAGGTTTTATTCAAATACTTTTTCAAAAATGTCCTTTAAATTTAGATTTAGAGGACATTTTTTATTTGAATACGAATTTGGATTTTCTAGGATTTAAATTTGTCGTAAAAAGGAAATTGTAATGCCGTCGATACCTTCCAATAGTTCAGCTTCTTCCAAATGAAGACTATGGATTTGCATT
>CAZOHX010000541.1:0-2680 GCA_964579315.1 uncultured Saprospiraceae bacterium | reverse complement strand
TGATAAGATAGCGGCGATACATCGTGGATTTTCAAATTATGGAGAAAAGAAGTATCGAAATGCTCCAATTTGGCAAATCCCCATTGATTTTAAGATAAAATTGCCTGAAGTCCCAATGATTGTTGATCCAAGTCATATTTGTGGGAATAGAACCATGTTGGCAGCCGTAGCTCAAAAAGCGATGGATTTGGATTATGACGGACTGATGATTGAGACACATCGAAGTCCTGATGATGCCTGGAGTGATGCCAAACAACAGGTGACCCCAAAGGTATTGAAATCCATTTTAGAAAATTTGGTCATTCGGTCTTCCAATTCTAACGTGCTTGATTTAGAAGAGTTGAGAGCTGATATTAATCACATTGATGAGCAAATTTGGACATTATTATCCGAAAGGATGGCTGTTGCCAAAAATATTGGAAAATATAAAAAAGCCAACGGTATTACCATTTTACAAAAAGATCGTTGGGCGAATATTGTCAAAAAAGCCAACGATAAAGCCTTAGAGTTGGGATTGAGCCATAAATTTATGTCCACAGTGATGAAGGCGGTGCATGAGGAGAGTATTGAGATTCAGAATGGGGTGATGAATGAGTGATAAGATTTAACAATCTCCTAAAATATGTCTATTATTTTTCATATTTTTGTCATTCTAAAAAGAAATAATGAAAATACTAACCGTTAGTTATTCAGATATTGGTGGAGGAGCGGCCATGGCTGCATACCGTGTTCATAGGGGCTTGGTAGATGCAGGATATGATGCAGTCATGCTTGTACAGGTTAAGGAAACGGATGACCATACTGTAATCGGTCCAACAACTAAACTCGGTAAATTTCAAGGAATTCTTAGGCCTGAATTAGATAAATTACTCGTTAAAAAATATAAGAATAAAACACAGACCTTATTTTCACCTGGGCTACTTCCTTTTAGTAGATTCGTTAAAAAAATTGAAGAAATCAACCCCGATATTATTCATTTACATTGGGTAGCGAATAGTTTTTTCCCAATCAAGGATTTTAGAAAATTTAAAACTCCCATAGTTTGGACAATGCATGATATGTGGGCTTTTACAGGTGGCTGTCATTATGATGAAGCATGTGGAAAATACAAAAAATCATGTGGAAGTTGCCCTGTTTTGGGATCTAAAAGAGAAAAAGATTTAAGTAAACGACTTCAAAGAAAGAAAATTAAATCCTTTTCCAAAATTGATAAATTGATTATAAATGGTCCTAGTAAATGGATTGCCGACGCTGCAAAAGAAAGTGCTATTTTCCAAAATAGAAAAGTTGTCAATTTACCAAATCTTATAAATGTTGATTCTTTTAGAGCAATAGAAAAAGGAACAAGTAGGCAATTATTAAGGCTACCTTATCAAAATAAATTGATCGCTTTTGGGGCAATGAATGCTGCAAGTGATCCAAGAAAAGGATTCAAAGAATTACACGAAGCTTTGAATATTTTAAAAATTTATAATACTGAATTGATTGTATTTGGTAGTTCAAAACCAAAAAATCCCATAAAATTTAATTATCCTGTTCATTACCTAGGTAAACTTAAAGATGAAATATCATTGCGTTTGGTTTACAGTGCAGCAGATGTTGTGGTTGTTCCCTCGTTACAGGAAAATCTATCCAATGTAATTGTTGAAAGTCTTGCTTGCGGCAGTCCCGTGGTAGCTTTTGATATCGGAGGGAATAGTGATATGATTACACATCTTCATAATGGATATTTAGCTCAACCCTTTGACTCT
The DNA here is from genome assembly GCA_964579315.1 of uncultured Saprospiraceae bacterium. GTDB lineage: Bacteria > Bacteroidota > Bacteroidia > Chitinophagales > Saprospiraceae > CAMZLN01. The sequence goes on along the minus strand of CAZOHX010000541.1, from coordinate 929 downwards.
GAAGATTTAGCAACTGGGATAAAATGGGCGTTAACCCACATTCTGAGCAATCAATTATCTATAAATGCTAGACAAAAGGCAGTTTCGACTTATAATGAAAAAGTTGTAATACCTCAATATGTGGAATTATATGAACAAACTTTAAAAAAGTAAACCCTATGCAAAATACTAAACTGAGAATAAAACGAAAATTAAAAAAATATTTAGGACATTACAATCACCTAAAAAAAGGAGTAGCGTGTAAGTCTGTTTGGTATGGACAAAATTATGCTGGTTTTTTTGTAAATCCTGATTTGATTCATAAGAATTCAATTGTTTATTCTATCGGAATTGGAGAGAATATTTCTTTCGATTTGGATATAATTCAAAACCATAATTGCCAAGTTTTTGCTTTTGATCCCACACCAAAATCAATTAATTGGGTTAAACAACAAGGTGTAATTTCAAATTTTAATTTCAATAATTATGGGATAAGCGATAAAACGGGATATGTTGATTTTTTTCTTCCCAAAAATCCAGAACATGTTTCAGGGAGTATCCACAATGAAAGTAGTTGTGTAAATGAAAATTCAAAAGTATCCGTTCCAATGAAAACACTTTCGGATATAACAAATGAACTTGGTCATAATAGAATTGATGTCTTAAAAATGGATATTGAAGGATCAGAATACGATGTAATAGATGATATTTTGAATTCAAAAATAGAAATTCACCAAATTTTGATAGAATTTCATGATCGATTTTTTGAAAATGGAAAACAACGAACGATGAAATCTATTTCAGCTCTAAAAAAGCATGGTTTTGAAATATTTGCAGTTTCTGACACCTTTGAAGAAATATCATTTATTAAAAAAAGTCTTATTTCTTAGCTTCCATAAATAAGGAAGTAGGATCATATACTTCTCCATTTTTTATATCTAATTCATATT
>CAZOHX010000540.1:0-2684 GCA_964579315.1 uncultured Saprospiraceae bacterium | reverse complement strand
TGTCGGGATTACTTCCCATATGGGCAGGGGTGATCGCTATTTTAATGGTTTTGATGAACTTGAAAGAGTCCATAATTATATCAAAAAAATCATTTTTAGCAAAAGAATATACAGCTATCCGATTAGGAATAAGCTTGAGTTATGCCGTATTGATTGGCTTATCCGCTTTCAATTGGATGTTAGCTAGAAAAGAAGGGATTCATTTACCATATATTGGCTCAATACTCATTTTAGCCAGTCTTTTTTATTTGGGAATGCAATTACAACAAAAATATAAAATAGAAAAAGGCATCCTATATTTGATTTTGGTTATGTTGCTTTTTATACCATTGATCAACAATCCGTCAATCATTGGGAGTTTTTTGATGTTGATATTAGGTTTTTATATGAGTTATCGCTTGGATATGGCATTGGGATTGGCAGGACTTATATACTTTGTATCCAGATTTTATTACGATTTAGATTATAATCTTTTGACAAAATCCTATATCATGATGGGAACGGGAATTTTGTTTTTAATAGCTTATGGAGTATTTGTAACATGGAAAAAGAATCGTTTATGAAGTCAAAATATGTGGGTTATTTAATCCTGATAAATTTAGTATTGGTGTTGTTCTTTTTCAATAAAGATGTGATGCATAAAGAAGATACTTTGCAAAATGGACAATTAATTTTATTGAAATTACGTCCTTTAGATCCTCGCTCCTTGATGCAGGGGGATTATATGCGACTTCGTTATAGAATCACCTCCAATATCCATTATGATGACATTCCTAAGCGAGGATATTTGGTTTTGTCTGTGGATGAAAATAAAGTTGGTCATAAAATTCGTTTTCAAAAAGATATAAATCCATTGCAAAAAGATGAACAGATACTTCACTATTATTATGGAGAAAGGGCTCCTGTTTTGGGTGCAGAATCCTATTTTTTTGAAGAAGGCTCAGGTAGTAAATATGATAGTGCAGCTTATGGCGGCATTATAACCGATCAAGATGGGAATGGAATTTTGACAGGACTATATGACAAAGATTTTAAAAAAATAGAATGAGTCCTTACAACGACAAAATCTTTGGATTAATTTTTGTTCCTTTACTTTTCAAGTATATTGCAAATTATGAAAAAGGATTTTTTAGAAAAATTGTATCACGCACATCGTGAAATTGGGACTTTACCGTCTCCAGAGCAAATTTATAACTGGATTGATGGATTATTAGAATTGCTCTTTCCAGAATATAGTTGCAAGGTTTATGGCAGTTTTAAAAAATTTGAAAACCAATTTTCTACCAATCGCTTGCATTTATTTGAGCTGTTCAATATGCTCAATGGTCGATTAAAAGAATCTCCTGAGAATTTAGAAATTGACTTTTTTCATGCTTTGCCCATAATTCGTGCCCAATTGATGGAAGATGCTGCCGCATTGTTGGCAGGAGATCCAGCAGCGGTCAATATCACAGAAGTTATTCACACTTATCCAGGATTTTTTGCCACAGCAATACATAGAATTGCTCACAAATTATTGGATATGGAAATTCCTTTTTTACCCCGAATTTTGAGTGAATATGCTCATCAAAAAACGGGAATTGATATTCACCCAGGAGCTACGATTGGAGCTCGATTTTGTATTGATCATGGTACAGGAATTGTAATGGGGGAGACTTGTCATATTGGAAATGATGTCAAAATTTATCAAGGTGTAACGCTGGGAGCATTAAGTGTACAGAAAGAATTGGCTCATAAAAAGCGGCATCCAACCATCGAAGATAATGTTGTAATTTATGCAGGTGCTACCATTTTAGGTGGGCGTACTGTCATCGGAAAAGATAGTATTATCGGTGGTAATGTTTGGTTGACCAAATCTGTTCCGCCCCAATCGACCATCTATTTCAACGCAAGTCATATCAAGTAATTTAAAAAAATATTTACTCATCAAATCAAGCTAGAAAATGGACATCTCAAAAATTATCGGCAATACACCTATCATCGAATTAAAAAATGTAAATCCAAATCCAAACGTAAAGATTTTTGCAAAATTGGAAGGGCAAAATCCAGGGGGAAGTGTAAAAGATCGAGCCGCATTTGGTATGATATCGGGTGCTTTGAATAGGGGAGACATCGATAAAAATTCACATCTAGTGGAAGCCACCAGTGGTAATACTGGAATAGCCCTAGCCATGATTGCACAAATATTTGGTATTGAAATATCCTTGATTATGCCCGAACATGCTACACAAGAGCGAATTGATACCATGAAAGCATACGGTGCAAATGTAATCTTAACCCCGTCGAAAAAGACGATTGAATATTCCAGAGCATTGGCAGAAGAAATGGCATCAAAAGATGGATATTTTATGCTCAATCAGTTTGCCAATGATGATAATTGGGGAGCACATTACAAAACAACAGGACCAGAAATATGGAAAGATACGAATCAAAAAATCACTCATTTTGTCTCTGCAATGGGCACTACGGGTACTATCATGGGGGTATCTACCTACTTAAAAGAACAAAACAATGCCATACAAATAGTGGGTACACAGCCCAAAGATGGCGATAGGATTCCTGGCATCCGCCGTTGGTCTCCTGAATTTTTACCCAAATTTTATGACCCATCTCGAGTGGATACAATCATTGATGTGTCCGCAGCTGAAGCCCAATCTATGATGAAGCGATTGGCAAAAGAAGAA
>CAZOHX010000539.1:0-2688 GCA_964579315.1 uncultured Saprospiraceae bacterium | reverse complement strand
TTCAAGCAATTTATCAACTTTCTTGTTTTGAAGAGCCACAGTCGTTTGCTGAATAGTTCCCACCCAATTATGCTTGATTTTCATCAATTCCAAAGTGTGGTTTGATTTTTGAATGGATATCAGCATCCTATTTATTGTATTTTTTTTAATATTTACCAGTTGAATTTCAGGCGATATTAAAGGAACTTTTGGGACAGAAAGAAATGAATATCCATACCCTATGGCAGATAATATCGCAACCAAAAGCAATAGTTTTCTCCGTTTCATTTTCTCAAATCTCTGTTAATAGGTCAAAAATAGTATATTATTCTTAAAGCGTATATCTATTTTTATTAAAATAGTTTAAATTTGCATTTTTAAATTAAATATCAAGGTATGAAATACATAATCTATTTAAGTTTGTTTTTATTTGTATTGAGTTGTGACTCAGGTTCTAAAACAGGTTTGGGTGAAGGAGATTTTGAAGGATTCACATTGACCAATTACCCGCAAGGCGATATCCAAAAAGCGGTAAAAGTGGATAAAACGGGAGCTATTACCCTTGAAGGAGACGTTGTCGATGGGAAAAAAGAAGGCGCATGGATTTCCTATCAAGGGGGATCTAAAAAAGATTATCCAGTAGCTATTATCAATTATCACAAGGGCGTAAGAAATGGTTTAAGTGTAGAGTTTGATTCAGTAGGTAGATTTAAATTGAAAGAATATTATGCCAATGGTCACCTAGAAGGTAGGCGCGTCACTCAAAAATTTGGAGTACCATTAGAAGAAGCTTACTATACAAATGGCATTCTCAATGGACCTTACTATACTTATTATCCATCGGGAAATTTAAAAATAAAAGGCAATTACGTAAATGGAAAGAAAGAAGGAAATATGATTTATTATGATTTGCAAGGAAATGCAATGATGGCCTATAAATATAAAAACGATGAAGTAATTGAAAAGAAAAATTTCAAAAAGGATAGTACGGAGGAAAGTGGTAAGTAATCGTTGCCATCAAAATGACATAGGCAGTTCCTTTGTAGAACTGCCTATGTCATTAAATAAATAAAGATTTTTCCAATCCCAACCAATTTAAAGCACTATTAGCCAATAAGTTTTCTTTTGTTTGAATGGATAATTCACTCATGGAATGGATTAATTTTCCTGGCTCTAATTCACCCAATGGAAATGGGTAATCTGTCCCAAGAGCAATTTTCTCCGAACCCACTAATTTGATTAAATAATTGAGCATATCCTTATCATGAACCAAGGAGTCTAGCCAAAATTTACCAAGATATTCCTTTGGATTTACATTATTATCAATGGCACATAAATCGGGGCGTACATTAAACCCATGTTCGATTCTACTGACTGTTGCAGGAAATGAGCCCCCACCATGTGCAAAAGCTACTTTTAATTTGGGAAGTCGTTCAAAAACACCTCCAAAAATCATGGATGAAATTGCCAATGAAGTTTCCGCAGGCATGCCTACCAACCATGGCAACCAGTATTTTTCCATTTGAGCCTTGCCCATCATATCCCAAGGATGTACGAAAAGCGATGCGCCCAATTCTTCTGCCGCTTGGAAGAATGGAAATAAATTTTCATCATTCAAATTCCAATCATTGATGTGTGTACCTATTTCGATTCCTGCCATTCCCAAATCATTGATACAACGCTCCATTTCTTTGATAGCCAAATTGGGGTCTTGAAGTGGAACCGTTCCTAGACCCACAAATCGTGTAGGATAATCTTGTACAATTCCTGCAATATGGTCATTTAAAAACATGGCAACATCCAAGGCATCTTGTGCTTTCGCCCAATAGGCAAATAAAACGGGTATTGTGGACAATACTTGGACATTTACTTGATGGTGATTGCAATCATGAATCCTAGCATCCGCCGACCAGCAATTATCCTGTACTTCTCGAAAAAATTTATCATCCATCATCATCCTTGCACAACAGGGTTTGTGATGATCAAGACTTATAAATCCACCATACCCAAATTTTTTAGCAAAGTTGGGCATATGTTCAGGCATGATGTGGGTGTGAATATCAATGGTAAATATATCTCTCATAGTTTTGTCGAATTATTACTGCGGTACAAAAAATAAAACATTCTACAAGATAGATTTATTTTTGAAATTTAAGAATATAAGTCCATACAAAATCATCTAGTACGATCAAAAGATACCAAAAACTAATTACTACTATGTAAATATATTTTACTCATTTAATAAATTCTTACTAATAATTGTTTGAAACATAATTTTTAATACTATAGTTGTTTAAATTTTATGCTAAGCTGAATAAGTTCAAATTATAAAAACTCAATAATCCCAATTACCCATGATATACTTAGAAGCTCATACATATCTACACATTTTGTTACACTCACCATTTTTATTATCTACATAAATTGTCGCAAAAATGACATGAATTTGGAAATCAATCACTAACTTAATCAGAAAATGGATTGAATTTACTAAGAAAATCATATCTTCGTACAGTAATTTTTAAAATAGTGGTTGGATGAAAATATTACACCCCCAATTAATTCGGGATTAATTTCGATGAGTTTCCATCCAAACTCTAGCATATTACTAAAATCGAACTAAAATGTACAAATTAAAATTAATTTTCTCCTTACTGGTATTATCTACCTTATTTTTCAGCTATAATTTTAATCCACCCAATGGAAAAA
>CAZOHX010000538.1:0-2689 GCA_964579315.1 uncultured Saprospiraceae bacterium | reverse complement strand
TAGCTCTGTGAAACTCTGTGTCCAATGTGAATTGAAAATTAGGAATTGAGAATTACGAATTACGAATTGGGAATTACGAATTACGAATTATCCCAAAATCGAGATTTTTCTCATTGAATCTCAACCAAATACTCTCTTCAAATCAAGATTTTGCTCATGCGAGTAGAATTATCCCAATAGGCAAAAATTATCCCCAAAATATTTACTTTTCCAATAAGTTTTTCGCATTTTGGAGCATTATTCAACCTTTACTCCTATTCATCGTGAAATTTAAACACTTTATTGCATTTTCAATACTGGTTTTTACAATATTTAGTTGTACTCCAACCACTCAAGAATCTAAACACCCAACTCCTACCAATGGGAATACCCAAGTCGTTTTAGATGGAGAAGGAAATGAAAATCACAATTTAAAAAAACGGTGGAAAGAAGCCATGCACCAAGCGGCACCAAATGTGAATTGGCAAAATATAGAAATGGAATATGCCCTTAACAAACAGAGTGAAAGTATCAGAAATTCTCAATATTTACGAAATGGAGATCAAGAAAATATTGCTGATGGAAAACTCGTAGGTACTTGGTATGAAAGGGGTAGTTCTAACCAAGCAGGAAGCGTTTTTGATATTGAGTATGATAAAGCAACTGATGAACTTTATGTTTTGTCCGCGGGTGGATCCATTTTCAAAGGAAAAAGAAATGGTTCAAAATGGGAAGTAATCAATGATAAAATTAAATTTGATCACGGTTTATTAAAATTTATATCCACCCCAACAGGACGACGACTCCTAGCGGTTAGCAATAAAATCCCATTCTATTCTGATAATGACGGAAAAACTTGGACAGCATCCAATGGAGTAGAAATTTCCACTTCGTTTGCCAAAACATTCAACCCCATAGTCATCAACAACAATGGACAAAACCAAATTTATATAATTTCAAAACCAGATTATTGGGACAACTTATTAATTTATAAATCCATTGATAATGGTGAAAATTATACTGTCATACATACACTTCAAAATTATGATGAGAAAAAAGTTAGGCTATGTAATCCACATAACACCAATGACATTTATATGTTGACCAGTTTTACGGGAGAAAAACAGCTCTCAAAAATAGACATTAATACGGATGAAAACGTCAAAATCACCCAATTAACCAGTATTTCTGAAAATCTTGAACGAGTTTGGTTGGCAGGTACCTTTGTGAATAATAAATTGAGCTTATTTACTTATTCTGAATCCAATTCAATTTATAAATCAACAGATGGCGGACAAACTTGGACAAAAAATGGGAAAATGCCCGATACTCCTTGGGATGTTGGGCTTTATATCAGTAAATTCAACCCAAATCAACGATTCGCTGGCTCCGTAGATTGCTACTCAACGAGCAATGTACCAACGATTTGGAGTTATGTAAATAGGTGGTGGGAATATTATGATGACATAGACAACAATTTGCATGCTGACATCATGGCTTTTCATGAATTTGTCACTTCCGATGGCAAACCATTCATGTTAGTATCCAATCATGGTGGATTACACATCTCTTACAACAATCTAAAAATGATGGACAATATCGGACTATCAGGACTAAATGTTGGTCAATACTACGATATAGTCACAGATGATTCCAATCCAGATGAAGAAATCATCTATGCGGGAGCACAAGATCAAGGATTTCAAAAAGGAATCTCGAATGCTTCCAATCCCGATGAGCCGATTTATATGGAACAACTTATTTCAGGAGATTATGGACATATTGCACTTACAAATGACAATTCCGTAGTTTGGAAAGTATATCCAGATGGTGCAATTTCTGCCGATGACCAAAATGGAAATCATTACAGTTATCTTATTGAATCTGCCAACGAAACAGTTTGGATTCCCCCCATGATTGCTGTTCCCAATGAAAATGCGGTTTACGTAGCAGGCGGTAGTATCACAGGAGGATCAGGCTCATACATTATAAAACTTGAAATCAACAATAGTAGTGTTTTAAAAGAAAGTCAATTGCCCTATAATTTTATAGATTTTGCAGGAAGTGAGATTTCTGCGATTGCGGTCTCCCCTTTCAATCCCAACGTAATTTTCGTTGCTACCAATAATTCACTATTCTTTTATTCATATGACAAAGGACAAACTTTCACACAAAGTTTAGACCCCATTCCAGGATCTCATTATCTATATGGGAGTGTGATTCTTCCATCCAAATTGGATAGCAATGTGGTCTATATGGCAGGATCGGGCTACTCGAATCCACCCGTTTTTAAATCTATAGATCAAGGTAAAACATTTCAAAGAATGGATGCAGGAATGCCCCCTACCCTTGTTTATGACTTAGCTATGAATGACGCCGAAACCCTAATATTTGCAGGTACAGAATCCGCTCCATATGTGTATGTAGTGGCAGATGAGCAATGGTATGACATGAGTGGCAACAATGGACCCAATCAAATATACTGGTCTGTTGAATTTATTAAAAACAAAAATAAAGTACGTTTTGGAACATATGGTCGTGGCATATGGGATTTTCAAATAGAGGAAGATGTGGCTTCAGATGATATCCAAAAAGAAACATCCAAAATCAAACTATTTCCCAATCCAGTAGATGAAATAATCCATATATCTTCGACTGAAATTAAAGGAGTCAATCAAGTTGAAATCATAGATATGGAAGGAAAAAAAGT
>CAZOHX010000537.1:0-2694 GCA_964579315.1 uncultured Saprospiraceae bacterium | reverse complement strand
GAACAAAATCTATCTAAAAATATACACACAAAAACATATGTCCACCTACTTAATTTATTTCATGGCAAATATTCTCTATATTGAATAATAATCTTAATTAATGGTGCAACAGCACTTCAATGGGGCATGACCCATTGCAATAGTTACAAAACTTTAAAAATTTTAAAAAACCTAGTTCATTTCATTCCAAAGCATTGAAATCCATTGTACATTAAAAAAAATCAAAAAATATTATGAAATTTGATAATATTATCTTAACTTGCATACGAATTAGTTTTCATATGATGAAGTACTTAAAAAATATAAAACTATTTTCACCACCTAGATACCAACTTTCTCAAGAATCTTACACACTTTAACTAAAATCATTTTATTTCATACAAAGGAATAAAGTTCACAATTTTATAGAAATTTTAAAAAAATATCATCTATAATTTAATGAATTTTAATTGTATAAGTAATTGATTTTAAAACAAAGGACTTCTTATTGTCTCACAATGGAATCTTTTTGTCATTGATTTCTCTATAAAAAGACAATAATTTTGTTCTTATATTATAAAAATAAAGGATTTTTTGCTATTTTGTGGCAGTAATCCAAACTGTAAGAATTAATTTAATAAAATCTCAAAACTTTTTAGCGCCATGAATATCAAATTTGCTATAAGAAACTTTATCATTTGGTTGTTGCTAGGTCTTCCCTACTTGGCAGTATCACAATTGAATATTACGGATGTTATTTCCAGTGAGACTTACTCTCAGGATATACAATCTAGCCCTGCACCGCCTGATCATTTAGTTGCACAACACGGCTATTTATCTACTTCAAGTCAAGGTGGAGGAAATTATACATTGAATTATACTCCTTATTCCAATTATTTGGGATTAGATACTATTTCATATAATTATTGGGAAGGTCCAGGTCAATATACTGGCTCTGGTTTTATGGTGAATGTGGTGCTTTCTATCATTACAACCCAAGCTGATTACGGCGTTACAGATAAAAATACGGATGTTTTAGTGAATGTATTGGACAATGACTCTAGTACCGACAATTCACTATTTTTAAGTGGTATTCCAGTTTTTAACAATGGAGTAGCCACAATTGTACCCCCAAATTCAATTTATTTCTCACCCGATACAGATTTTACTGGATATACTAGTCTAAATTATACCGTATGTGATTCATTAGGAACTTGTGCTACAGAAACAGTAATTATTACCGTTAATGGAGATGACGGTACACCTGTTCATGATACTTTGGATTTACAGGTTAAGAAAAATACAATATTGAGTATTCCGTTGCCAGTAGATGGTTATAGTGTAGATACAGATCCAACTCATGGTAGTGCGGTATTTTCATCAACTACCGTTGTGGAATATGATCCTAATACCAACTATATCGGTATGGATGCTTTTACCATAACGAAGCAAATTGATGGTATTGATACCTATATTACCATTAATGTAGATGTACTGGATGCAAGTAATCCTAATACCATCGCTTTTGACGATTATATATTTACAGCAAAAAATACCAGTAAGGAGTTTGACCCTGTGGCAAACGATTTATTTCCAAATTCTAAAATAAAAAGTTATACCCAACCTGAACATGGTACAGTAGTTCGCGTCGGTATTCGGTCGTTTAAATATACTCCAAGCGATGGATATTCAGGTGCAGATAAGTTTAATTATACTTTAAAGAAGCCCAACTCTGGTTCTCCATGGGAAACGGCTTCCGTTTATATTCATGTATCTGACCAAGAACCTAGTCAAGATACTTATATTTTTGAAACTGCTAAAAATACACCCAAAGTTCTTTACTATGACTCCCCTATTTCAGAATTCAATTTCACATTGAACAGCAGCCCTGATCATGGATTGGTAGAAGTGCTTTCGGGTATGGTTGATACTACTATTTTAGGACAAAGTATTGTAGGTGATAATCTAATAATTTATACTCCTAATACAAATTATGTTGGCAATGATGAATTTGAAGTTACCTATTGTGTAAATGCCACGGGTAATTGTGCCAATACAAAAATCATCATGCATGTAGTGGATAATCCCAATATGACTGCATGCATATCAGATGATTGTGTGTGGCCAGGTGATTGTAATAATGATGGTGTAGTCAATATGGTAGATTTGTTGCAATTAGGTGTCGGAATTGGAGAATTAGGAGCCAATAGACCTAATGCTTCTACTGAATGGACTGGACAAGAATCTTATGATTGGAATAAATCCACTTTGGGAGAAACAATAGACATGAAATACATTGATACCGATGGGGATGGTTTTGTTACCATGGATGATAAATCCAATATTGATGGAAAATATGGTTTGACCCATAGTTTGACTCCAGAGTATAATGCATTTAAGAAGGAATATCCAATTTTCTTTGAAAATGCAGACCCTAATCCTCCTGCAGTATATCATGCTGGAGATATAGTTACCTATAAATTGACATTGGGTAAACCTGGAAACGATGCAGCAATTGATATGTATGGTTTTACTTTTTCTTTTGAATTTAATCCCGATTTGATTGACCCTACCTCACTACAAGTAAATTATGATCCCAATAACTGGATGACCCTGAATTCTCCAATCTTGTCTTTGGATAAAAAACCTTATGACGGAAGGCTGGATGTAGGCTATACTCGTACCAATGGTTATGCGGTAAGTGGATATGGTGAT
>CAZOHX010000536.1:0-2702 GCA_964579315.1 uncultured Saprospiraceae bacterium | reverse complement strand
TTATTTTACAACGAATTTTAAGAGATGATTGATATGGGGGGATGGAAGGAATATATATTAGAATATTTTGCTGAAATAAATCCAACAGAAAGAATTCCGAAAGGAACAATTGCAAAGAAAATTGCTATGGAAGTATTACAGCCATTTACAAAAAGAGTTGCTTCTTATTCTGAAGAAGAATATAAAGGTGGAACCAAATTTAAAAATGGCGATACTATTATGGCTCGTATCACACCAAGTCTTGAAAATGGGAAAACTTCATTTGTTGACATTCTTGGTGACGGTGAAATTGGTTTTGGCTCAACTGAATACATAGTATTTAGAGAACGAGAAGGTATTTCTGATAAGGATTTTATTTACTATTTAACTACTTCCCCAATTGTTAGAAATACAGCAATCAAATCTATGACTGGGAGTTCTGGAAGACAAAGAGTTCAAACAGATGTTTTAAAGCAACATAAAATATTAGTTCCCAATTTACCCATCCAAAAACAAATAGCCTCCATCCTAACAAGTTTAGACGACAAAATAGACCTACTACACCGCCAAAACAAAACATTGGAAGCAATGGCGGAAACGCTTTTTAGAGAGTGGTTTGTAGAAAATGCTGAGGAAGATTGGGAGGAGAAACCTTTATCATTTTTTGGAAACATTATTTGCGGAAAGACACCTTCAAAAAAGAAAAAAGAATTTTACAATGGAGAAATACCTTTCATTAAAATACCAGATATGCACGGAAAAGTATTTGTTTTTTCAGCAAATGATTCATTGACGGAAGAAGGAAGTAATTCTCAAATAAATAAATCATTACCGCCAAAAACGATATGTGTAAGTTGTATTGCAACAGTTGGCTTAGTTGTCCTAACCACAAGAGAAAGCCATACAAATCAACAAATAAATTCAATTATTCCCTTTGATGAGAAATATCGATATTACTTGTTTCTACAAATGAAAGCATCATATGATTTGTTACACGCTATGGCAAGTGGAGGTACTGCAACATTAAATTTAAATACAAGTAACTTTTCTAAGATTAAAATACCATTACCACAAGAGGAAATATTACTTGAATTTCACAATGAAGTAGAGCCTTTATTTGATAAAATATATTTAAATCAAAAAAATATAAAAACCTTAGAAAATCTACGAGACACCCTATTGCCCAAATTAATGAGCGGAGAAATAAAAGTTGTAGCTAATGATTAAGTTAAAAGCCACTATATCAGAATATAGTCATTGGGATGGATTGACGCAATACATTGATAGAATAGAATCCTATTATGAAATTGATTTTAGTCAAGCTTTAGGCAATTGTAAAACCATTTTAGAATCTGTAGGAAAAGAAATATGCTCAAAAAACGGTAAAGAATTAGGAAAAAAACCAAGTGTAAATGCGGTATTGAAAAATGCTTTTTCGTCAATGGGTTTTTCTAATACAGAATTGGTTAATCAAATATCGTCATCATTAGCAACCATAGCACAACAAATAGGCAATTTAAGAAATGAAATAGATCCTAATGCTCACGGTAAAACAATGGAAGAATTGAAACTACGTAATGACAAAGTAGATATTCTTACCAGAGAATTTTTAATTGACACCGTTGAATCTGTTTCGGTATTGCTAATAAGAACGTTTGAAACACAAAAAAGCAGAACGCCTAATGAAAAATTGGTGGATACCTTAGAATATTGGGAAGCAGAAACTTTTAACGAATCTTGGGATGATTCATTTGGAGATTTTACAATGGGGGATTACTCCTATCCAGCAAGTGAAATTTTATTTAATGTAGATAAGCAGGCATATGTAACCGAATATAAAACCTTTACAGAAGCAGAAAAAGAATGACACGAATAACCGAAAATACCATAGAAGAATTTGCAATAAAACTATTAGAACGTTTAGGTTATGAGTATATTTATGCTCCTAATATTGCACCAGATACCGACCGAGCAGAACGAGCATCTTATGAAGATGTTTTGCTTGTAGAACGTTTGCAAAATGCTATCCGTAGAATTAATCCAACCATTCCACACGATAGCCAAATAGAAGCTTTCAAAGAGATTCAGCGCATAAATTCGCCTGAATTACTCAATAACAATGAAGCATTTCACAGAATGCTTACAGAAGGTGTAAAAGTATCGTATCAGAAAGATAACAACCAAAGAGGCGATTTGATATGGTTGATAGATTTCAAAAACCCTGAAAACAATGAATTTGTTGTAGCCAATCAATTTACAGTTATTGAAGACGGAAATACCAAACGACCAGATGTTATTCTATTTGTAAATGGCATTCCTTTAGTTGTTATTGAACTAAAAAATCCAGCAGATGAAAATGCTACGATAAAATCTGCCTACAAGCAACTACAAACCTACAAAGCAATTATTCCAAGTCTTTTTACTTACAATGGATTTATGGTTATTTCTGATGGACTGGAAGCCAAAGCAGGTTCACTTTCCGCAGGAATGACTCGTTTTATGGCTTGGAAATCGGCAGACGGAAAAGAAGAAGCATCCCATTTGGTTAGTCAGTTAGAAACCTTAATAAACGGAATGCTCAACAAAGAAACACTGTTGGATTTAATTCGTCATTTTGTCGTTTTTGAAAAATCTAACAAGGAAGATAGCAAAACGGGTATTACGACCATTTCAACCGTTAAAAAATTAGCTGCTTATCATCAATATTATGCTGTAAATAGAGC
>CAZOHX010000535.1:0-2703 GCA_964579315.1 uncultured Saprospiraceae bacterium | reverse complement strand
CAATTATTTCAAAGTTCTAAAATACTCCAAAACTGATCTTGCTTGATCCTTTGTCAAATTTTGGTTTGTCATAGGAACGCCATTAAATTTTTTTAACAATGCCATCGCAATTGGATCTTTTTTAATCATGACTTCAGGATTTAAAATCATATTCATAATCCACTCTGGAGATCTTCTTTCTATTACACCAAATTGTGCTGGTCCTATAAATTTCTCCTTTGGTTTATGACAAGCGGTACATTTTTCCTTGTACACCTTTTCTCCTTCTTTCACCATTTTAGGGTCTATGTCTCCTAGAGTAATAGATGTAATTGGACCTACGCCCTTATTTGACATTGCGTCAGTTGCTACAGGTTTTGCTTCTTCCTTTTTTTCCACTTTTTTCACCATGCTTTTTGGTGGGGTTGTAGATTTTGTACTTTTTTTAGATGAATCATCTCCGCCACAACTAGAAAGCAGTGCAATTACAACGAAAAGTGATAGTAATTTAAATTTCATAATTAGTATATTATATTGTTATTAAAATATTTCAAGGGCGAATATATAAAAAGAAATAGATTATTTGTGTGATTATTGATACAAAAGACAAAAAAAACACCTTATCCTATCACACGTATCAAATCCAGCCCTTTTCATTTCTAATTTCGTCCAACATCTTCGATTCTTTCTGAAATTTAGACCAATAATTGGATTGATCTTTTCCGTTCATATAATTGATACATTCTTGAAATTGAGATTTGATTTGCGAAGGAATATTTTGGTCATTTAACCATTTATAAAATACTTGAAAGGCTTTTTCAATATCCATTTTTATCTTTTTGGGAAAAATTTGAATATTAAAATGATTTGGTCTTTCTAAAATATTGATATAAAAATCCAAAGGAGCAATCATCTTCAATTCAAGACATTTTTTATACAAATCAGGTAGATGTCGTAAATTATAAACCGATATGGTGGGTGCAATTTTGAAAGAGATATTGGACAATCCTTCTATTTTTAAGCGATTTTCCTTGAATATTTCCCATGACATATCCTTACGAATATACTCCCCCAACGCTCCATACCCATCTATACTTGCCAATATTTCAACCTTATCAAAATGTGTCCATAAATCTAGTACGTCATAATTTTTAAAAGATAAAACCGAAAAATTTGTATTGTATCTCAAGTGTATTTGGGTAGATCTGTGCTCGATGAGATATTCCAATAATCGATAATGCTCCTCTGTGACCAAGGGTTCGCCTCCTGCAAAATAGATTTCTCTTGCATTTAATAATGCCTTTCCCATTTTTTGAATGAATGAATCAAAATCATCTATATTTTTAATGATTGCTTGAGTACTCACATGCCTTCCCAAAGATTTTGCATCGTTAAACCATTTAGAACTTGCTCCATGCCAGCATGTTCTACATCGAAAATTGCAAACATTAGAAAATCTAATGTCAAAGTAAATAGGTAGCGTTGGGGGACTGTTTAGGACATCAATATCGTTGTATTTTTCTAAAGTTTCTTGGCGAATGCTTGTTCCCCCTGTCGCTTCAAGATGAAGACATTGAGCACAACGGTTGTCGGATTCTCCCTTGGCAAATTTATTCCGCAAAGCATTAATGGCATCTCCATTCCATATACTTTCTAAAGACTGCTGATTGATATTTCCAAAAGTAATATTGGCAACACAACACGCTTTCACATAAGCTTGGTTGGCTACATGAAGATGAATCCACGGCATCAGACAAAAGGGCTTATTATTTGTTTTTTGCATTTATAGTTTCTTACTTTTCAAATCAGAGAAATCATCGACAAATGCCAAAGGATAAGCTTTTTTTTGATAAAATGTACTACGATAGGCTTTATTTTCAAGAAAATTAGGGATATTAATACACAATGGTTCTGTTTTTTCAAATACAAAATCTTGAAGTGCTTGCCAAGTATATCGATATTCTTCTCCCCCACCAACGCCCGTCAAAACTTCACTTTGGTCATCTAAAAAAAGTAATTTATCCCCACCCAATTTATTCGAAATATCCAATAAATCTTTTCTATATTGGTTAAAAGTTTCTAAGTCATAATCATCATTATACCGTTTTTCCAAAAAGAATCTACAAAAATACCACCATCGTCCATAGTAAGTAAATAGATTTTCAAAATGTTCATCGTAAATATTTAGATAATGGAACTCATCCAACCATTCATATTCCAATGCGTAAGTAGCATAGACCACTTCATCTAAAACAGAATCCCCCAATGATTTGGTATCATCTCCTTTTTGTAGGATTGAACTCCAAAACCTAAAATCATAGACGATGTCCGTACCAAACTTAGAAATAAGCTGTTTTTCTTGATATTTTTCATCAATCAATTTATAATATTTATCAGATTTATTTGTGGTCAACTTGCCCAAAACGACCCAATCATTCTCACGTGCTTCACCCAACAACTCAAAATGTTCTTTCCTTCCAAAATATCCATATTCAATATTGATATGTAGTCTTTTAAAAATATCTCTTGCTAATTTTTCTATGTTGGTCACATCTAATTGGTGATTTCCTATTGGCACGATATCATGTCCCATGTGATTTATTTTTTGTTCAAAACTACAAATATTGCTGTATTATCACAACAAACTCTGATGAAAAATTGGATACATTTACTCAAATGAGAAAAATCTTGATTAGAAGAAAATATTTAGTTTAGCAGATGAGC
>CAZOHX010000534.1:0-2705 GCA_964579315.1 uncultured Saprospiraceae bacterium | reverse complement strand
ATTGGGTCTTATGCTACTCAGATTAATATTCAAGGGCTATCGGATGGGGTTTATTTTTTGGATGTTTATGGGCGAGATGGAGTTTCTATTCGGGATAAAGTGGTTGTTTACTAAACTTTTCAAGTTTGGTAAACATTGGCTTAAACTCTGTATTCTGCTAGACAAACGTTTACCAAACTAAAAAAAGTTTGGTAAACGGTTTTGAACTGCTATAACCTGCTATAGTCATGCTACTATTTAAAGGAATAATTGTTATTAAGCTTGGTATCCAACCGCCTACTTACTTAAAACCAATCGTTTTTCGATTAAAAACGTCATCATCATGATTCAATTTAAAATCAGTGACATCCGTTAGTTTCACCATATTTAAACGTTCCTTTTTACGCTTTTCAACATCCATAGAAGCCAAACGCAATTGTTGATTTTTAATAATTTGATCCACCACCTTACGTACAGTACGTGCATTTCCAAAGTACTTATCCCTTGATTGATGGATAAATTCAAGATAATTTTGAATATGTGCTTTTGCAGGTTTACCCATCCACATTCCCTTTTCTTTGAGCATTAATTCAGCAATATCTGTTAATTCTGAAGATGAATAATCATCAAATTTCAACATTTTATCAAAACGAGAATTTAATCCAGGATTTGCCTTTAAAAAGTTTTCCATATTATCAGGATAACCTGCTACAAATACAAAAAACTCGCCCCTATGATCTTCCATTCGTTTTAATAAAATTTGAATGGCTTCATTCCCAAAATCTCCCGTTGCGGAAGGACCACCAGACGTCAAGGCATATGCCTCATCAATAAATAATACACCACCGATAGCCTCGTCGATTTTCTCACCTGTTTTTATAGCTGTTTGTCCAACAAAACCAGCCACCAAGCCTTGCCGATCCGCTTCCACCATATGTCCCCGCTCTAAAATACCTAAAGCTTTATAAATTTTTGCTAAAATTCTAGCAACAGTTGTTTTTCCAGTTCCTGGATTTCCAATAAAAACAGTATGTAAATAAAAATTATTGATAACTTCTTTCCCTGTTTCTTGATAAAATATTACCAATTTAACCAATTCAGAAATCTGTTCTTTTATAGATTTCATTCCTATCAGTTGCTCCAATTCTGCCAAAGATTCTTGAAGCATTTTATGATCCACAGGTAATTTTGGAAGTGGCTTATTCTTTAAAATTCTTAATTTATCAACATCAATTTTCTTTATTACAGAAACATCATCAGGACTAGCATTGACGGGATTTTTTCGTCCCATGATACGCAATCCCAAATTTATTTTAGCTTTATCTATTAAGTCATAGACAAATCTTGCATTGCCAAAAGAACGATCTCTCGTTCTATAAGCTTCGATAATCAATTCATCAATTTTAGCTTTTGCGGGTGCTGCCAATCTCACTTCTTTATCTTTACAAGCATACTCTGCTATTTGGGATAATTCAGAAGGGAGATAGTCTGAAAATTCAAAATACAATTTAAATCTAGATTTTAAACCTGGATTAGAATCCATGAAGTTTTTCATTTCCTTGGGATACCCTGCTACAATAACCACCAAATCACCTTTCCCATCAGACATTTCTTTCACGAGAATCTCGATAACCTCACGCCCAAAATCCTTGCTATCATCATTGGATCTAGACAAGGAATATGCTTCATCAATAAATAAAACACCACCACGAGCTTTTTCAATAGCCTCTGTAACTTTTGGAGCAGTTTGACCGATATACTCTCCCACCAAATCCACACGATTGACACTATAAACATGCCCTTTGGAAAGCAACCCCATTTTATTATAGAGTTTTCCCATCATTCCTGCTACGGTAGTTTTTCCTGTCCCAGGATTACCAATAAAGACAGAATGAACAAGTATTTCATCTTTTTCTTTAAATCCTTTATCCTTTCGCAACTTAACAAATTGGAGATACTTGGCATGCTCCATAACACGTTGTTTCACATCGCTTAAACCAATCAAACCATTCAATTGAGTCATCAACTCACTAAAGGTAACTTTTGAATCTTCTGGATTTAGTTCAATTGTTTCAATCGCTTCTGGTAAGATTATTTTCGTTGTACCAGGGATAAATTTTTCACCTACTTCAAAAGGGATTACTGCCAACAATTCATCCATAAAGACGATTTCGGCGGTAAATTTCCCAGGCAACCAAGACCCCTTGGCATTAGCTCCCCATCCAGCAGTCAATTTTATGGTATCATCTGTTTTTCCAACTTGAATCAAACGAATAACTTGACCTTTCAATTCTTTGGCATTATTATAAAATTTTACAAAAATTTCACAATTCCATTCCTGTCCAAAATTTTGATTTTCAAGCTCTGCTTCTAAATAGATGTATCGGGTATCTAATTCACTAAAAATGATACCATAATTTCGTTCTTCTTCAATGACATCATCAAAACCACCTTCATACAATTTCAAAGAAATAACATCCACATATGGATTTTCATCTCCTTTATCTCGTACGCCAACATCTTCTATGTAAAAATATTTAGTGCCCATTTTTTCACCTTCCACCCAAGCTTCCCAGTAGTAAGTACCCTTTTTCCAAAAACGTCCATTCTTTTTATTGCCCCAACCTTCTCGAAAATACACAATATTTTCATGGTGACTCACTTTTTTCTTAAGTGGCAACATACAAACTTTCTCTGTATTGTCTCCATCCACCTTAAAGCACTTT
>CAZOHX010000533.1:0-2710 GCA_964579315.1 uncultured Saprospiraceae bacterium | reverse complement strand
ACTTCTTCCAGTAGTAGTCCCTGATGATTTTGAAAACCATTTGACCTGTCCGCTCCACAAAACATCTTTTTCTCCATGCATCATACGATCGATGTATGGAAATAAATCACCATAATTTTGTACAGGAAAGGAATCTCTAAAATCTTGGAGAGATTTAATAGAAGAAAAATTGTATTTTTTACCCCACTCAGTATGTTTGGATACATTAATTAGATGTTTCAACCATTGGTTTTGAACTTGAAATGGTTGGGTCATAAACCTATGAATCCCTTTGTATCTTTGTTTCAGATACCAACGAATAACTTTATTCCCTTGTTTTCTCAAATTCATTTATCAAGGTTTATGATATGAATTTAAGAAAAAAATGGCAAAATTCATGAAAAAATAGTAAAAAAATAGATTTTAAGAGTTGAACATCTTATTTTTTGAAATCTCCATCAACAATACGCTCTTGAACTTTATATTCGTTAAGATTAATATTTTCATTCTTTTCCACAATATTAATTACCTTCATATTCGTCAATTTTGAAACACCATCACTTTGTATTTCCATAATTAAACCATTAGGAATTTCATTGGTCACACCTACCAATGGCAATAAACTTGTAAAAAGATTTTGATTATTTATCTCAATTTTATCATTGATCCAAAGGGTTATGATACCATCATCTGTTTCATATTCATACGCCTTACATTTATATCCTGCAATCTTTTTATTCTTTCTTCTATTTTTTTTAAAATTAGATTGATTTGAAACACCAGGAGAACGTTCTAAGAAGACATCAACATTAGGAGTATTCATCATATCTTTCTTATTAACCACTTGGGCGGTTTTCATATGATTATCACAAAGAATCATATTTTTATGATCAACATCAAAAACAATCCAAGTATCTTCAATATTGGGATCCTGAGTTGCCCAATAATTGTCTTTACCTAACCATATTTTTTGGCGTGAAGAAAATGCCTTACTTCCCCCCATTTCAAAGATGATTTGATACTTAAAATTAAAATTTGTGGTAACATCAGATGGGACAGCCTTACTTCCTTGTAAATCAAACATATTATGCTCTTCGGCATTGACCAATGTTTTTTCTGATGAAACAGAAACTTTCTCTTGTGCAAAAATATGAGAAAAAGATGTACTCATTAGCAAAAGTAAAAATAGTGATAATGTTTTATGTGTCATGGTGTAATTTTTATAATAAAATCATATGTTTTATTGCAAAAATAACGCCAAAGAAAGTCAAGCTAGTTAAAAAATTGATAGGTTCAATTTTTAACTAGCCTTCTTTCAATCCAAAAATTATCGCAGTACCCCAATCGTCATATTGGGATCATAATCCCCCATAATGACGGGTGATTGCATATTAGCGGTATAAGACCTAACATTTACATTTATATAATCAAACAATTCTTTTATAGTAATTCTTTTATTTCTATCCACATCCGCTTCCCCTGATAATCCCCGCTTTAAGAAATGACTAAAAACTCCGTGTCTCAATCCATTAGATTCTAAAGAATTTTCTTCAGATTTTGATGACATAATCAAAGCTGTTCCAGGATCTGCTTGAGCCAATGCTTGATAATAATTAATCAGTGTACTTTGAGAAGAAGCTCCTCTCATTGCCAAATAACTTCCAGAATGACATGCATCAGCTATAATAACTTTATATTTTGCACGACATTTCTTTAGAATATCGTTGATTTCTTGATGTTCTAATTTATTATTAGTACCATCGTAATCAACGGGGAGAAAAGCTCCTTTCAATCCATGACCAGAGTAATACATCATCACTAAATCATTTGGACCAGCTTTTCCATATATTTCGTTCAATGAATTAATAATATTTGTTTTTGTCGCATAATCATCAATTAATACTTTAATGTGGTCATCAGTTAAGGCTCCACCTTCAGGACTTTTCAAGAATGCATACATTTCATAAGCATCGTTATCCGTATATTTCAAAGCAGGCATATTTGGATAGGCAGCGATTCCAATCACTACAGCCCATACATTGATTTCAGAAGGATCCTTTGGTGATGTTTCAATTTCCTTTTTTTCTGATTTTTCTGTAATATTTCGGATAAAAGAGCCATTTTCCCACCAACCTTTCACAACAGAACCATCTAATTTGGTAAAAATTCCAAAACCATTGAATTTACCATGCTTCCATTCTCCTTTGTAGGATTTATTTCCACCAAAATAACATATTCCATCCCCTTCTGGATAACCATTTACAAAAGTACCTACATATTTTATAACACCACCATCATAAACATAACTCCCATCACCATTTATACAATTTCCAGATAGGCAACCTACTTCCCCACCTTTAGCCGTCAATTCATCTTTATTCCCATATTCTCCCTTAATCCATCGTCCAGTCGTTGTTTTTCCATCTACATCTACCAAAACACCTTGACCGTCAGCAAGATTGTTTTTGAAATAACCTGTATATACTTGACCATTGGGATAGAACCATTTGCCAGACCCATTTAGCTTAGAATTTTTAAAATGCCCAATGTATTTACTTCCATCTGAATACGCCATGACACCCTTTCCATTGATACAGTTTCCACTCAAACATCCTGTTTGAATACCCGAATCATCCATACCACGAAAAAAAATAGCAGCTCCATTTTGATCAATAGGAATTCCTTTTTTCCATTGACCAGACCATTTAGTCCCATCAGCAAAGATTTTTTC
>CAZOHX010000532.1:0-2716 GCA_964579315.1 uncultured Saprospiraceae bacterium | reverse complement strand
TTTCCAGAATTGGAAGCAATTCACCAAGCAATACAATTTATTGCTTAAAGCTTTGGTGTTGATATTTGTCGGTGGCGTTTTGTATTTTCAAATTTTTGCAAAAGACAATATTGGAGCAATTGTTACTGAATTTACAGCTTCATTTTCAGGAAATATGATTTGGTGGGGAATCGCAGCCATTGCCTTGATGCCAATCAATTGGATATTAGAAACCGTAAAATGGAGAGTATTAATTAAAAATTTTGAGACTCAATCCTTTTGGCATAGCTTCAAAGCTATCATGTCGGGAGTGACATTGTCTATTTTTACACCCAATCGGATTGGAGAATATGGCGGGCGAATACTCCTTGTAAAACCCGAAAATAATTTGAAAGGAATCGCCGCAACGCTCGTAGGGAGTTTTGCTCAATTTGTCGTTTTGTTGTCACTAGGCGTTTTAGGAATGATTTATTTTGTGAATGTCTATTTGGATGTGGATATTGTAGCGATGAGAGCGATGATGGGCATGGCATTTGTCTTGATTTCTATTTTGCTTTTCAGTTATTACAATATAGATTTGATGATTGATGTAGCAAAAAGATTGCCTTATGTTTATAAATTGAAGCGATTTGTAAAGGATATCCATGTATTGAAAAATTATAGCAGTCGAGATTTAACACATGCACTTTGGGCAGCTTTTTTTAGATATTTTGTTTATACATTGCAATATTATTTTTTATTGCTTTTTTTCGGGGTAAACGTCCCTTTAATTGGTGGATTGGCAGGAATTGCATTTATTTATTTAGTCCAAACGAGCATTCCATTACCCCCGATTTGGGGCTTGTTGATTCGTGGAGAAATTGCCCTGCATGTGTGGGGAATTTTTGGTGGAAACGAAATCAGTATTTTGGCTGCGACCTATTGTCTTTGGGTAATAAACTTGATTTTGCCTGCGTTATTGGGGTTAGTGGTTATTTTAAATTTGAATTTATTAAAATCTTTAGGTTATGAAAAATAAGATGATGAAGATAGCATTGTTTAGTATCTTGACATTGATTTTTATGTCATTTACTACAGTCAAAAAACCGCATTATGAATCTTGTGGAATCACAAATAGTTCTTTTCAAGATGGAGAAAAATTGACTTATAAATTGTATTACAATTGGGGCTATTTATGGATGTCCGCAGGCGAAGTAGATTTTACAGTGGAAGATTTAGGCGATGAGTACCATGTGAAAGCAGTTGGCAGAACTTATCGAAAATTTGATTGGTTTTTTAAGGTAAGAGATACTTATGAAGCCTTTTTGGATAAAGAAACGTTATTGCCTAATGTAACCATTCGTAGTGTACGGGAAGGGGGCTATCGTTTGTATGATAAGTTGATTTTTGATAGAATTAATGGAAAAGTGACTTCTTACCGAGGAGATTACGAAACGGATGCCAAGCCAAAAGTATATGATATCAAACAGTGTACCAATGAAATGTTGTCCATCGTTTATTATTTTAGAAATGTAAAATTTGGTGAATTTGATAAAGGTGCAGAGTTTCCAATTGATATCTTTATGGATAAAGAAACTTGGCCCTTGAATGTGAAATATAAAGGGGTCGTTTCTAAAAAAGTAAGTGGATTTGGGACAAAGAAGTATCGAAAATTTTCTCCACAGATGATTACTGGTGATGTATTCAAAGATGGTGCGGGGGTCGATGTTTATGTATCCGATGATGAAGATCAGATCCCATATTTGATAGAATTGCCCTTGTCCGTAGGTATGGGAAAGGCTATTTTGAAGCAATAAATTCTAGATTTTAAAAAATCTGTGCTAACTTTATACTGCAATAATTCGTCAAGGCTTTGAATACATGAAAAAATATATTTCGATTTTATTATTAATTTTTGGATTCATAGCGGGTGGATGGATGATGAAACAGTATTACGCTTCCCCAATTCAACAAAAATCTGCAACAGTTTTGCTCAGAAGTGTGCGTAAAGTACTCAAATTGGTAACAGTAGAAGGTGACTTTTCAGAGGATTACAATCAAACGAATATCAAACCGATTACGCTTTATCTCCCATTACCAGCAACATTCAATTTTTCTAAAACTGCAAATATTCATGTTACTGGCAAAGCATTGGTGGGGTATAACCTTGAAAAAATGAGTGTAAAAGTAGATGATAACTCCAAGACATTAACCATTTCAAATATGCCAAATCCAGAAGTCTTAGCCATTGAACACGATTTGGAATACAAGTTTTTGGATGAGAGTTTTTTCAATGGATTTACACCCAAAGATTATACGCAATTGAATAAAAATGCAAAAAATGCCATAAAGAATTCTATTTTAAAAGGCGATTTGATACAAAAAGCCAAAGAACAAGGAAACGAAGTCATAGATGTTATTCGAATTATCGTAGAAGGAGCAGGATGGCATTTTAAGGTAGAAGGTCAAAATGATATTTTAAAAAATTAGAAGCACAATATATAATTATTATGAAAAAAATTGGATTAATCGCAATCATATTAGCTTTATTCTCAACAATGAATTTTGCTCAAAAAGAACAAACTTTATTCAAAGATTCTGGTATCCACACTACAGGAGGGTGGGGCGGAATGACCTTTGGATATACGCCTTTTCCCAATGATTATGGCATCACTACGGGTGGATTTGGTGGCATAGAGTTGAACAATAATTTTTTTATAGGCTGGGGGGGCGAAAGAATGAAAGCTAAAGTAGAAAT
>CAZOHX010000531.1:0-2722 GCA_964579315.1 uncultured Saprospiraceae bacterium | reverse complement strand
AAATGATGATTTTTGGAAAGGAGAAAAAGAATTAATTGAAGCAATAAATGCTTTAACGTTATTTAGAGTGACCCAAAACCCATCTTTGTTAATGGTTTCGTACGATAAATTGGGAAATATTAACGAGTTTAAAAAACTCGTTAAGTCAATTGTTAATATTTCCTATCGCTATAATGTTATTGGAAAATTGCAAACCAATGAAATGGAAAAAATTTTCAACAAGGCTTCAATCGATGTATATAACTCTAACAACATTACTGTTTCTAAAATATTAGTTTCTATTAAAGATTTATACGTTACCGATGAGTCCTTTATTAATTATTTTGAACTTAAATCTTTTAATACAAATAACAGTAATAATAAAAAATTAGCACGATATACCTTATATAAAATTGAAGGGCAAATGCCCAATGGTAATAAGTACGACTATCTAACAGATAGTGGTACTATTGAACATATATTACCTGAAAACTTAACCAAACAATGGGAAGAATTTTTTAGTGAAGATGACCATATTAGAAATGTATATAAAATAGGGAATCTTACCTTGTTAGAACCCAACAAAAACAATAAAAAAGCAGCTGATCATACCTTTGACATTAAAGAACCAATTTTTAAATCTAGTAAGTACGCAATAACAAATACAATTAGTGTTTCCGAATGGAATATCAATGCAATTAAGCAGCGACAAACAGCATTAGGGCGAATTGCTTGTGGCGTTTGGAAGGTACAATTTGATTAAAATATTTGTATCATTCCACCAAAAACCCACTTCCCCAACCATCCAACCACATAAAATAAATCCCACTCTGTAACTGAGAAATATCCAAATTCGTATCCTGACCAACAGGTTTATATTTATTCATAACCAATTGACCGAGAGAATTGAAAATTTGAATTTTCCCAATCAATTTGGAATGAACGCTAAGTAAATCATGAGTAGGATTTGGAGAGAGATAATTTTCGTTATCATCTACTTTTACTGTTTTTTTACAAGAAAAATCAAGGAGTCCACTTCGTTGATTATAAATCACTTTTATCATGTGATCCATTTGCCCTTTTGTGAAAAAGACCATACATTCATCATCGACATAATCCATGAAATTCATAAACATATCAGGACTACCACAGGAGATACTTGGATGTTTTGGACAGAAAAAATGGTACTTTTCTTGATTAGGAGTATCTTCGATTCCATCATCAAAATCACAACCTTCTTCCATTCCCCAAATATGTGGCAAACCAAAATAATGACCTATTTCGTGCACTAAAGTTCGTCCAAAAGAATTCATACTTTCAACAATTCCAAAAGCATCGTAATGAATAACTACACCATCAAATACATGAGTTTCTCCAGGAAAAGTAGCCTGACCCAATAGGTCAGGATTGATATTAGCCACCCAAATATTGAGAAATCGCTTTTCATCCCATGCATCAAGACCACCTTTTGAAGTACTGTACAATGCATTTTCAGTAGCCCCTTGAAATATTTTTATTTCAGTTGATTTCCTTTCAATACCATTGGATGGCATACCCTTTGGATCAAAATTTGGCAAACAAAATCGAATTCCCTTTGTCGCAATAAAGGGTCTAAATGCTTTAGGAATTATGGTTAAATCGCCTTGATTATTGAAATCTCGGTTTAAAATTTTGATTTGCTCCATTACAGCATCATCTGATACATTTTGATTTTCATCATTCCAAAGAATATGAATCACAATAGGGATAACAATTTCCTGTCTATAAGCAGAAAAATCATTATTTTTAAATAATTCTTGAAATCTTCGATAGATATCAGGGTCTTTTTCAGAAAGTGTAGCTATTTTTTCATCAAATCCACAAGTTTGGGCATGAATTCGCAAGCAAGTAATACCAAATAACAATAAAAGTAAATAGACTATTTTCATGCTTAAAATTACACCAATTTTTGAAAAGTAATTAAAAATAAGCAAAATTCTAATAAAATGATAGTCATTAAAAATATATTATGTAATATTGAGTTTTCATCCAAAAAGGTTGAAAAAATCACAAATTACAGCATGAAATTACCCAAATCAAAGTTATTACTCCCATCCTTAATGATTATTTGCTTAGGCTATTTTTTCCATGCAAAATATATCAATGAATTTCCAAGTCACTTTCATGCATGGACACAGTCAGATAGATATGCCATTTCATTAGGTTTTGTCAATAATAATCTAAATTTTTTCAAACCCGAAGTACTGGTTTACAATAGGACATCCTACTTTTTAGAAACAATAACAGCGGTAGATTTTCCAATACACGATTATATTCCTGCTATTTTTATGAAAATATTAGGAAATACATCTCCTTGGATATTTCGATTATATATTTTAGTGTATAGTTTCCTTGGATTGCTGTATCTATTTCGATTAACATTTTACCTTACGGATAGCCAGAATAAAGGGATGTTGGTGGTGCTTTTTGCAGCGACATCGCCTATTTTTGTTTATTACCAAAATGGATTTTTACCTACGATTCCGTCTTTATCCAATACAATTATTGGACTCTACTTTTATGTAAAATACTTAACAGGACAAAAAGACAAATTCAAGTTTGCAATCCTATTCTTAACCTTAGCAACCTTGAGTCGGATGACATTTGCCATTCCATTAATTGCAGTTTTTGGCTATGAGTTTATTAAGGGTATTACTAGTAAAATATCATTGAAAAAGAAAATATTACCTGTAAGTATTTCCAT
>CAZOHX010000530.1:0-2723 GCA_964579315.1 uncultured Saprospiraceae bacterium | reverse complement strand
CCACCTGACCGCTATTCCGCTGGCGCTCCATAGCGGCAGGTGAGCTTTGTCGTTAGGCTTAATAAATTGATTTGAGAATTGATATGGGAATAAATGAAACTGTTTTAGAGATGCATTTCCATCATGCATTGATGGATTTATTTCGCCATACCCTCGGATTGGGTAGAGGTAAATTTAATTTCTATAAATATTCTCCGCAAAAAGAGTGCTTTGTAGGGTTTGATCAAGCATTTGTTAAAACAGATTTATCGCCTGATAAATTGTTTGAAATTTTAAAAGAAAGCGCAATAACTCGTGGATATTCTCTTTCAACTTTTTTTGTAGGATTATTTCTTCAATATAAAGTTGTGAGAGAATTAAGAAGACGTTCAAGAGTTACACCACCGCAAATCACATCTAATCCACATTACAGAGTTTCTCTTGATACAAGAAAGAATATTAATACAGGTTTTTCACAGCATGAATTACTTTATAACCTGAATACTAATGATGGCGCTTTGGTCTATTATGCCTGCCCCATGATATTTGATCGTTCGGAATTATATGAACCAGCTGATCTTAACAAACTAAGATTGGCTGATATCTCAACATGTCCATCTCCATATTTAGATAATGATTCTCATTTCATATTCTTTGCAGATCCCCAGGCAGAACCTATTTGGTGTAGCGAACCGATAGAAGGCAAAGCATTATCACCTAACGAAATGGTGATATATATATCTCAGCAAATTACTTTACGAGAATTTCAAGAAAATCAATTGAAGTTATTAGATATTTTGTCCAAGGTAGAAAAAGAAGGAAAAGTTAAGATGTTAGAATTAGTGCATGAGTCTCTGACAATAATTTATTACACAGAAGACTAATAGCCTAACAAGGCGCTCCACCTGACCGCTATTCCGCTGGCGCTCCATAGCGGCAGGTGAGCTTGGTCGTTGGCCTATCAAAAGGAGTTTTTATGAGTAAAAGAATAGTACTTTTTAATCATAAAGGTGGAGTTAGTAAAACCACAACAGTTTATAATTTGGGTTGGATGTTATCAAAACAATCACGCGTTCTAATTGTAGATGCTGATCCTCAATGCAATTTAACAAGTTTAATTTTAGGAGACGAGTTTGAAAAATATTACCTTGAAGAAGGCACAAAGGAGAATAACATTAAGGATGGTGTTAAGGTTGCTTTTGAAGGTAAGCCAATTCCCATAAAGGCTGTATCTTGCCCAACTCCTGAACGAGCTCCAAATTTATTCCTCTTGCCAGGTCATGCTAATCTTTCGGAATATGAAGCATCTTTGACTTTTGCATTGACCTCAAGCACCTCTTTAACGACCCTTCAAAATTTACCTGGTGCTTTTGCTGAATTATTACGTCTTACAGAAGAAAAGTATAAAATTGATTATACCTTAGTTGATTTAAACCCTAGTTTAAGCTCAATTAATCAGAATTTCTTTATAATATCAAATGGGTTTATCGTTCCCACAAATCCCGATCCATTCTCAATTATGGCATTAAACACACTAAAAAACATTCTACCGAAATGGTACGAATGGAAAAAGTCAATGTTAGAGACATTTAATGAAGCGGCATATCCATTACCTGACTGCGTTCCCTATTTCCTTGGGACTATAATACAGCGTTTTAATATACGTAGAGGAAAGGCTGCGAGGCCATATCGTAATAATATCAATGAGATAAAAAAGATAACTAGTGAAGAGCTTTTCAAATCATTGGAACTTGCTAAGATGGTACTTGACCTTAAACATTACAGAGAGGCAAATATTCATCCTGAAAATGGCTTCTGCCTCCAAGAGATTAGTGACTTCCAAAGCTTACTCCCTAGGGCAAATGATGCTGGTGTTCCTGTATTCGATCTAAGAGATGACGAATTGAATGCAACTGGTTCTGTATTGGATACATTTAGAGAGAAGGTTCAATTTTTTTACGAATTATTCCAAGATCTTTCTCGTCAAATAACAACTATAGCGAAATATGCTTAGTGCACTAAATCTTTTTCAGCATAATATAGGGGAATCATCCCGTTTAATCGCTCTCTTTGATTTTGCTGATCAGCATTTTAAAAATATGGATTTTTCTGATCTATTAAGGGCACATATTGTTTATTCAATTAGTGCTTTTGATAAATTAATACATGATTTTATCATCATTGGAATGATAGAAATCTTTTTAGGTAGGCGTAATCCAACCCCAAAATATTTAGCAGAGGGGATATCATTGCATATACATAATAAAATATTAGAAGCTACTATCCCACCAAAAGAATATTATTTTGAAAGAGAAATTAGAAGAAAATTGAGTTACTTATCATTTATTGATCCAAGTAAGATTGCGGATGGTTTGAGTTTGATATGGGAAGAAAAGCATAAGTGGCAAAAAATAGCTCTCATTCTTAATGAAGACCAAGATGTGATAAAGAAAAAATTAAAAACAATTGCTACAAGAAGAAATCAGATCGTTCATGAAGCAGACATAGATATTAGTTCTGGCAAAAAATATCCAATTGATAAATACGAAACTCAAGATGTAGCAAATTTTATCATTAATTGCGGAAAAGCCATTTATGAAAATATAAAGATAGAAGGCCAACAATAGGGTGCACTTGACCGCCATTCCGCTGCGGCCTTCGGCCTTGCGTCTTGTCGGCAAGTGACCCCTGTCGTTCGCTTCAAAAAATACCTTGACTTGGTTAACTTGCATGTTAACATTTAA
>CAZOHX010000529.1:0-2734 GCA_964579315.1 uncultured Saprospiraceae bacterium | reverse complement strand
GTAGCGGTGCAAAAGATAGTAGTTCTGTCAAAACTTGCTCAACTTGTCAAGGTCACGGACAGGTAAGACAAATCAGAACAACTTTTTTAGGGCAAATGCAAACAACTACAACCTGTCCTAGTTGTCATGGATCTGGAAAAACTATTACTGCCTCTTGTAGTACTTGTAAGGGAGAAGGTAATACTAGAGGAGAAGAAACAATTGAAGTGAAAATTCCAGCAGGAGTGAGCGATGGTATGCAATTGTCATTGCGTGGTAAGGGAAATGCAGGAGCTCATGGAGGACCATCTGGAGATTTATTGATTAGAATAGAAGAAAAAGAGCATGAATCATTGACTAGAGATGGCTCAAACTTAATCCATGAGTTGTATATCAATTTTGCAGATGCAGCTTTGGGTACATCTATTGAAGTGCCGACTATAAATGGTAAAGTGAAAATTAAAATCCCTGCTGGAACTCAGTCGGGCAAAATGTTTAGATTGAAAGGAAAAGGTTTGCCTTCAGTCGAAGGCTACGCTACGGGAGATCAACTTATTCATGTGAATATCTGGACTCCAAAGTCACTTACAAAAGAAGAAAAAAATCTGATGGAACAATTGCAGGGAATGAAGAATTTTGTCCCTAATCCAGGCAAAAGCGACAAGGGTTTCTTTGAAAAAATGAAAGACTATTTCAATTAAGATGATTCAAACAACGAAAAATATTTTAGAAAAGGGGGGCATGAAATTAATTTGGGCTTCCCTTTTTATTTTGATGATGACTTCCTGTGGGAAAAATCATGATTATCAACAATCTTGCGAACCTATTCATGGTCGATGGACTTATAGCGATAGCTTGGTGTATCATTTTGATATAAGTGATACGTCTCAAGTTTATAATTTTGAGTTAGGTTTAAAACATAGTTTGGATTATCCTTTTCAAAATATTTATTTGGAGATAGATGCAAAATTTCCTAGTGGACACATTGATAAGCAAATCAGGACTTTTAACCTTGCAAATAAAGCAGGCAATTGGTTTGGTAAATGTGATAATTCTGGTTGTGAATATGTATTTCCTATTCAAAAAGCTACTTTTTTTAAGGAAAAAGGTAATTATGAATTTATTATCAAGCAGTATATGAGAAAAGACACCTTGAATGTTGAACGAATTTCGTTGTATTTGGATAAGTTAAGTGGAGAAGGTTAGTCGATTTTGCTTTGGCAAAATCTAGTTGAGTTGGTTAGGAGTTAAAATGTTGAGAAAAGATGATACACTCGTTTAGGAGTAATTTACATGAATGATGTGTGGTTAACTTTTGAAAGATTGAAATTCTAGTTCTATATCCCTGAAAAGGGATAAATATGAAAAACTTTGGATGAAATACAAAGAAAATAAGTACCCAATCTCTGACCCCGAAGTGGGTCAAATAAAAAAGGACTTTCTTTTTCTAAGAAAGTCCTAAACTAAAGTAACACGCTAATTACTTGTTTTAAATTTAAAATTTTGTGCTTCCATCACTCTGATACGCATAGTTGAATGTAAATGTATCTTGCTGATCCGTTAACGGATCAGGATTAGCTGGAGCATCTTTATAATAACTTAAAATTTCCATTTTTGCATAATTTCCCTCCGTAGTTTTTACTACAATAATTCTACCCGCTATGGGAGAAATCAAATGATTGGTTGGATTATATTCATACCAGCCATTTCCACTTCCAGAAGGCACCGCCGTTGCCAATTCTGTGTCTTGTTTAAATTGATCAGCACTAGGTGCTTCTTTTAAATCTCCAAATGTAGAAGCTATTAAAGTCGCACTTACATTTCCTGTACCATTGACTCCTCCATTTACAATAATAGAAGTTCCTTTGAAGCCAATATCCCAATCTGCTGTTTTTTCAACTGTCTTTCCCGTCGAAAAATCAAAATAAACATATTCGTTTTTTTGAGTAATTTCTCCTGTTTCTCGATCTCTTACATCTGACGGAGCATATAGGTTTGTAATTTTGTGTGTTTCAACTGGATTTGAATCAACAGTAGTATCATCTTTTTTGCAAGATGATATGGTAATTCCTAAAATCAAAATCAATCCAAATAATTTAATCTTTTTCATTTTTTTAAAAATTTATAATTAATTGATGTATAAAATATTCTTCCTGGTAAGGAAGAAATTGTAAATTCTGGTGTAGCATAGGTATAATTGAGTACGTTGTCTATACCCATTTTTAGATTTAGTTTGTCTTTGAAAAATGATTTCTGAATGGTCATGTTTAAAAGAAAATAGCCTGGAACATACTCTTTTTCGATATCCAATATTTGATTGTTGTTTAAATCAGCAAACCCAAATTTTCCTTTGTAAAGTAGTCGTAAGTTCGCATCCATGCCTTTCCAAAAATCAGAAACAAAAATCTTGAAGTTAGCATTGTGGTGCGCTCGGTTCAATAATCCACCGTAGTCTTTTTTTGAAATCTTATACGATACGCCTGTTTTTAAATCTTTTGCAAATATTTTTCCTTCTTGGAGCTGTTCTATGATTTTTTTGTCTTTTGCATCCAGAAACTGATATCCTACACAAAGTTTAATATGATTGCCCCAATAGTATTTGATATTTATTTCAGCACCTTGGGTATAGACTCGGTTGATGTTTTGATAGCTATATGCTTGCCAACCATTCTTTTTTAAAGCAATTGGTGTGGTTTCAATTAAATTTTTAAGATCGTTTCTAAAAAGATTAAAATCAATAATTGTATTTTTGATG
>CAZOHX010000528.1:0-2738 GCA_964579315.1 uncultured Saprospiraceae bacterium | reverse complement strand
ATGAAATTTATTTCGTTGTAAACGCTTACTTTTCTTACTGACCTTGTATGGCTTCAAAAAGTTTTTATATATTTACTAGATACTACCTTATTCTGATTTTTTTGTCGCATAAAATTCTGCAACATAACCTGTGCCGCCTATGTTTCCCCAAAAATGCACATCATAGAGAGGTAAGGGTGGTATTGATTTAATGAAAATATCACTTTTCAATATAAAATCAAAATTCATTACCAAAATATTCAAAATAAATTGAAAAAAAATTCTATTTTGGTCACAAAATCGAATATTTTGAACAAATTTCTATCCATTACCGACCAACTTTTTTTCCAACTCAAAACCTTTTGGGAAAGCAAGACCAATCACAAAATCATCAGCTCTGTACTGGTTTTTGTCTTTGTCACATGCATTCTTTTGAGTATTCTTGTTATTAAAAATTGGATTGACTTGAAAGGGTTTAATGTCAAATTTAAAAACCCATTTTTTGCGGTAGAAGTAGCCTTTACGCTCCTTTTGATTGCCGAATTATTTAGTTTGATTATCGTATTGCCAAAATCGGTAGCAAAGTCGGTGGGTAAACAATTCGAATTATTATCCTTGATTTTTTTGAGAGATGGATTTAAAGAATTTAGTCATATCGGAGCATCCAATCAATGGGTAGATATCAAAACTGAAGTAGTTGGTATGCTGATTTATGCTGTTGGAGCATTAGCCATTTTCGCCATTATGGGATTCACATACAAATTTCAAAAACATATCAAGCTGACGGATATTGAAAAAGATCAATTCAAATTTGTGAGTATGAAACGGTTTTTAGCACTTTTATTATTGGTGGCATTTGTCTTGATTGGAATGGATGATTTCATTTCTTTAATCCAAGAAGGTGTTTATCATCATTCTTTCCATCTTTTTTACTCTGTATTGATTTTTAGTGATATTATTATTGTCTTGATTGCTTTGAGATATACCTTGAATTACTATAAAATATTCCGATATTCATCCTTTGTATTGGCAACAATTTTGATACGGATAGCCTTGGCTGCACAACCGAGATATGATGTATTGATTGGAGTAGGATCTGCTCTTTTTGTGTTACTTTTGACGATTGCCTACAATTATTTTTTGAAAGATATACCTACTCGTAAATTGGAGAAAAATCATTGAGCATTGAGAATTGGGAATTAGGAATTAGGCTATCGATTAAGATTTCAATTATCTGATTGTAATTGGAAGTAACTTTTTGTATATTTTAGTTGAAATCCTGTGTTTAAATCCAAGCATTTTTAATAAAAATTATAAAATTCAACCAAATTAAAATATGTGTGGGTAACAAAATTCCTTCTTCTATTACCCACTCATAGTAAACCGAAAACTATTTCGTTCCAGTAAATGTACAGGTAGATTTAACACCTTCATCATCTTGATTAAGAGTCAATTCTAACTGATTTGCAGATGTAATTTTTCCAGAACCACTTACTTTTAGACCAAATAAATCAATTTCTTCTAGTGTTAAAGTTTTTTTGGATACTTTTGCTGGTAAATTCGCACCATCAACAAGAAGAGAAACCTTATCAATGATAGCAGAATCAGCAGAAATAGTAACCGTTACATTGTCTCTATCTACCGAACCACAAACCGAAAGTCCAGTCCAAGTACCAATAAACTTAGTTCTCATCTCTGTAGAACAGTCATCTCCTTCATAACCAGTATCACAAATACAAGTTCCATCACTACATGTTCCTTTGTTGCAATTCACAGAATCACAAGGGTCAGAACAAGACATTGTAAATAGAAATACTGTTGATAATAATAAAAATAATTGCTTCATTTCGCATGTTTTATACTTTAAAAAATAATTCTTTCACGAAGATAGTAAATTTATTCTGTTATAAAAATAATTCCAAAAAAAATCATTTGACAAATCCCATATCTAATTAAATCTATATCTTCGCATAAATCTAAAATCTTCTTCAATGATGAATATCTTACTACTAGGAAGCGGCGGCAGAGAACACGCCATCGCATGGAAACTAAATCAAAGCAATCTACTATCAAATCTATTCATCGCACCTGGAAATGCAGGAACGCAATCGGTAGGAACAAACGTAGATTTAAGTCTTTCAGATTTTGACGCTATCAAAGCATTTTGTTTGAAAAATGATATCAATATGGTGGTAGTAGGACCAGAACAACCCCTAGTGGATGGGATTTGGGATTTTTTCAAAAATGATCCACAAACTTGTCATATCACGGTGATTGGACCATCTCAAGAAGGGGCAAAACTTGAAGGGAGCAAGGCTTACGCCAAAATTTTCATGGAAGAAAACGGGATTCCTACCGCTGGATACCGAGAATTTACGCCTGAAAGCCTAGAAGATGGATTGAAATATATTGAAAGTCAATCTCCACCCATCGTTTTGAAGGCAGATGGATTGGCAGCAGGGAAAGGAGTGGTAATTTTAGACAATATCAAAGAAGCACAAGATGTATTTACTGATATGTTGGGTGGTAAATTCGGTGCCGCAGGAAATAAAGTTGTGATTGAAGATTTTTTAGATGGAATTGAATTTTCGGTCTTTGTACTTTCTGATGGGAAAAACTATAAAATATTGCCTATTGCAAAGGATTACAAACGAATTGGTGAAGGAGATACGGGATTGAATACGGGTGGAATGGGAGCTATCTCCCCCGTTCCTTTTGTAGATGAGATCTTGATGGAAAAAGTCGAAAAAAGAATCATT
>CAZOHX010000527.1:0-2738 GCA_964579315.1 uncultured Saprospiraceae bacterium | reverse complement strand
TTACACTTTTAAAAAATACAATACATTAAAAATCAACAAATTACAATTATCAATTTATAAATATTTAGATATGTTATCAATTAAATTCCAATCACTCCCTAGGCAGATTCCTATAAAAATAAAGAAATTTTAACATATATTAACAAGTATGATAGGCAGAAAATTACAAAATATATTAAAATCATTCAATTCGGAGGACGAAAAAGACTTTTTGAATTTTATCAATTCTCCTTATTTTAATAAAAAAGATGACCTTGTAATCTTTTACAAATATCTCATAAACCATAAAAATAATGATTTTGATAAAACGGTCTTATGCCATGATATTTTCGATAAACCATTGACAACAAAAGAATTAGGATACCTAATTAGTGACTTGATGAAACAAGTCGAACTTTTCTTAATCTATGAAGAATTCAAAAATAAAGATGCTTTAAAAAAACAATATTTACTTAAACAGTTGCAAGTTAGAAATTTAAACAAATTATTCTCACAAAAAATATCCCAATATCAAAAAAATCCTGCTCAAATTAAAAATGTAGATTATTTCTTTTCAAAATTTCAAGCCTATGAACTTCTTGAACACTTTCAAATTGCGAATCTAAAACAGCGTATATTTTCTCCAGACAATCAACCTATCATTACATATTTTGATAAGTATTTTATTCTAAAAAAATTAATGATTTATTGTAGTATTATCAGTAGAAATACTTTGACATCCAGTAAATTAGAATTAACTTTTTATGACGAAATCCTTAATTTTATCCACTTAAACAATCTTCGAGAAGAACCCGTTATTGATATTTATTACTCGATGGTCGAAATGCTGAATCAAAAAGATGAGCAAAATTCTGATGCTTTTGAACATTTAAAAATATTGGTCAATACCCAAAATCATCTGTTACCGAAAGACGAAATCTATGATGTTTATCTTCATATTATCAACTATTGTTTGAAAAAAATTCGGACTGGACAACAAAAATTTGTAAAAGAAGCACTTCTCTTATACAAACATGCCATTGAATCAGGTGTATTCATAATAAACAACAGCTTATCCCCTTGGAAATTTAATAATGTCATCAAACTTGCGATTATCGACAATCAATTTGATTGGGCGAAAGAATTTATTGACAAAAATAGTGAAAAACTTCCAAAAACATTCAGAAATGATGCTATCAACTACAATCTTGCACAACTCTTATACAATGAAAATAAATTTGATGAAGCTCTCATCCATTTGCATCGACTCAAACATACTGATTTTAGTTATAGACTAGGTTCTCGTGAGATTTTAGCTAAAATTTATTACGAAAAAGGAGAAGAAGAAGCTCTTTTATCTCTAATCGCGTCTTTTACCATTTTTCTAAAGCGAAATAAAAATATATCTTCTAATCTAAAAGTACCTTTTCTAAATTTTTGTGATTTACTCAATCAAATTTTAAGGCGAAATCCAAAGAAAATTCAAAAAGTGAAAGAAAAAATAATTAAAACAAAGATAGTTACTAGCAAAAGTTGGCTAATTTCGACCATTGATAAAGAATTGAAAAAATTAAATCTACCTTTAGAATGAAATTTAAACTAACCTATTTTTTGATATTAATGCCGTTTCTTATCTATGGACAAATAGATAGTTTTCCTACAAAAAAATGGCAATTCAAACCTTATATTTTTCCCACAGCAGTCATGACTACGGGCATTTTATTGAATAATAGTACTTATAAAAAAACTTTTCAGGACAAGCTACCTAAAACGCATACACATTTAGATGATTATTTGCAATTTGCCCCAGTTGGGATGATGTATCTTGCAGATTTAATGCATATCCCATCAAAAAACAATGCCTTTAATCAAACTAAATTTTTGGGTATATCCGAAGTTTTAACCATTGGAATCGTGGTGGGCGTGAAAAAATTAAGCCATGTAACTCGACCCGACGGTTCTGCCAATAATTCGTTCCCATCTGGGCATACTGCACAAGCTTTTGTAGCAGGGAATGTCCTTTTTCAAGAATTTAAAGACTCTAAACCGTGGTTGGCGTACAGTGGATTTGTGATTGCATCGACAACAGGCGTATTGAGAATGACCAACAATCGTCATTGGATATCGGATGTGTTGACTTCGGCAGGATTGGCGACCATTGTTACTCAATTGGTGTATCATTTTGAACCATTAAAAAATTGGAATCCTTTTGAGCATTCAAATGTGACTTGTTTGCCTAAAATTGGAGATTCGGGTATGGGTGTGGTTTTGGTTTTTTAGCAAAAAGGTGATGGTGCAGTTTGAACAAAATCTATTTTTTTTATTTATACTTTTACCTTGTCTTGACTGGTACACTTTTCGATGATAATCTACAATTAGAAGAAAATTATCAATTGTATTGCAATGGGTCATGCCCCATTGAAGGGCTGTTGCCCATGATGAGAAAAATCTAAATTTTGGGATAATTCCTAATTCTTAATTCCTAATTCCTAATTCTCAATTCTCAATTCTCAATCAGACACAGAGTTTCACAGAGATAAAAGAGTTTCACAGAGCTGATATTTCTTCAAAAGGAGATTTACTCAAATGAGAGAAGTCTTGATTAGAAGAAAATTATCAATTGTATTGCAAGGGGGCATGCACCATTGAAGAGCTGTTGCCCATGATGAGAAAAATCTAATTCCTAATTCTCAATTCTCAATTGGACACAGAGTTTCACAGAGATAAAAGAGTTTCACAGAGCTGATATTTCTTCAAAA
>CAZOHX010000526.1:0-2742 GCA_964579315.1 uncultured Saprospiraceae bacterium | reverse complement strand
GAATATTTCTGAATTACTAGACCTTCCTGTTGATTTTATGGGTATGATTTTTTATGATAAATCGGAACGATTTGTTGATGTACGACTTGCTCAATCCATTAGAAAAAAATTTATGGGTAAATCAACCAAAAAAGTAGGTGTTTTTGTCAATGCTACCATAGACGAAATTCATTGTGTGAAAGATGTATTTCAATTGGATCTTATTCAATTACATGGCAATGAATCCCCTGAGTTTTGTACTCAAATAAAGACAGAACTCAATATTCCAGTCATCAAATCTTTTGCAGTAGATTCTGATTTTGAAATGACTTCCATCAAAGCTTATGAAGGACATTGTGATTACTTTTTATTTGATGCCAAAGGAAAATTGCCTGGCGGAAACGGCTATAGATTCAACTGGGAAATACTTTTAGACTACTTTCATGCGACTCCTTTTTTCTTGAGTGGTGGCATCAGTTTAGAAGATATTGATGACTTAAAAGCGTTTAATCATCCCTATCTTTTTGCAGTTGATGTCAATAGTGGCTTTGAATGGATGCCAGCGATTAAAAAAATAGAAGATTTAGAGATTTTTATCAATGAATTGAATGATAGATTAGTACAAACGACTTAAATCAAACAAAAATGACCAAAATTACAATTGACGATCGTGGATATTACGGAGAATTTGGGGGAGCTTACATCCCTGAAATGTTGTATCCTAATGTTAAAGAATTGAAAGAAAACTATTTGAAAATTATGGCAAGTCCAGAATTTCAAAAAGAATTTGACCAATTAATGAAAGATTATGTAGGACGACCTTCGCCTTTATATTTCGCCAAGCGACTTTCTGAACATTATGGAACAAAAATATTTCTTAAAAGAGAAGATCTAAATCATACAGGTGCTCATAAAATAAACAATACCATCGGTCAAATTTTGGTCGCAAAAAAATTGGGCAAAAAGAGAATTATCGCAGAAACGGGTGCAGGTCAACATGGTGTGGCTACCGCTACGGTATGTGCCTTGATGGGCTTGGAATGTATCGTGTATATGGGTGAAGTCGATATTGCTCGTCAAGCACCCAATGTTGCTCGTATGAAAATGCTTGGGGCGGAAGTTCGACCCGCTTTGAGTGGAAGTAGAACGCTCAAAGACGCAACCAACGAAGCGATTCGAGATTGGATTGCCAATCCTACAGATACTTTTTACATTATCGGATCTGTTGTTGGACCACACCCCTATCCTGATATGGTGGCTAGATTTCAGTCAATCATTAGCGAAGAGATGAAATGGCAATTGAAAGAACAAACGGGAAAGGAATCACCCGATACGGTAATCGCATGCGTAGGTGGTGGAAGTAACGCAGCAGGAGCATTTTACCATTTTTTAGATGATGAATCTGTAAAACTAGTAGCCGTTGAAGCATCTGGATTAGGAATTGATTCTGGACATTCAGCAGCAACAAGTGTGCTAGGCACTAAGGGTATAATTCACGGAAGTCGTACCTTTTTAATGCAAACGGATGATGGGCAGATCATTGAACCCTACTCTATTTCTGCGGGGTTAGATTACCCAGGAATTGGTCCACTTCATGCTCATTTGATTGATACAAAAAGAGCAAAAGCCATTTCTATAACAGATGATGAAGCTCTTAAAGCGGGCTATTTTCTTTCAAAATTAGAAGGAATTATTCCTGCATTAGAATCTGCTCATGCCTTTGCTGCACTTGAAAAAATGACTTTTTTAAAAAATGAGATTGTAGTGGTGAATCTGTCTGGGCGGGGGGATAAGGATTTGGAAACTTATATTAAACATATTGGATGAGAAGATGAGTCAATTTTGCGAAAGCAAAATCTAGATGAGAAGATGAGAAAATAGGAATAAGTTTAAATTTAAACGATAATAATCATGAACAGAATAGATGAATTATTTACAAAAAAGCAAGAAAATATATTGAATATTTACTTCACTGCTGGATATCCAAATTTAGAAGATACTATTGAAATTGCCTTAGAGTTAGAAAAAAATGGTGCTGATTTATTAGAAATAGGCATGCCATTTTCTGACCCGTTGGCAGATGGTCCGACCATTCAAGAAAGTGGACAAATGGCTTTGAAAAATGGAATGAATGTCAATCTTCTTTTCGATCAAATAATAGAAATACGGAAACAATCCAATATTCCAATCATTCTGATGGGCTACTTCAATCAAGTGATGAGATATGGAGAAGAAACATTTTTTAGAAAATGTAAATCGGTAGGTGTTGATGGCGTTATTCTTCCTGACATGCCTATTTATGTGTATGAAGAAAATTATAAAAACTTGTTTGAAGAACTGGATTTAGGTATCACATTTTTAGGCACGCCACAAACAGATGATAATCGTTTCAAAAAAATAGATGATTTGACAAGGGGTTTTATTTACTTGGTATCCAGTGCAGCCATCACAGGTGGAAAATCTGGTGTTTCAAATGAGCAAACTAAATATTTTGAACGCATCAATCAATTGAATCTAAAGCATACAAAATTAGTGGGTTTTGGGATTTCGGATCATCAATCATTTTCAAAAGTTTGTGAATATGCGAATGGGGGGATTATTGGTAGTGCGTTTATTAGGGCTTTATCGAAAGAAGGGACGATACATGAGAAAATTGTTCAGTTTATTGACAGTATTCTGTTGAATTAGGAATTAGGAATTAAGAATTGAGAATTGAGAATTACATTCCATAGAAAAAAATCTATTTTAAATGAAAATCCAAAT
>CAZOHX010000525.1:0-2742 GCA_964579315.1 uncultured Saprospiraceae bacterium | reverse complement strand
AATTTTTTGTTTTTTTCATAATCACGATAAATATTCCAAGCGTATGGAATTAAATTGGTTGCCCCTTTGGGTAATAATCCACATGAAAAAATAAATCCCGCCAAGGCTCTTACTGTATAGGCCCCTCGACTAAATCCAAAAAGAAAAACTTTGTCTCCCTTTTCGTAATTTTCCATTAGAAAAGTATATGCTTGTTCGATATTCTTCGCCAAGCCATAACCAAATGCCAATCCGTTGACCATTCTAAATCGTTGATTGAATGATATTTTTAAATTGGATTCCGTTAAGGTACCTACCCCTGGGTCGTAATAGGCGATTTGGTTTGGGTCATTTTTTTCCAATACGCTGAATAGTTTTACAACGTTTGAATTGGCTTCTCCAAATTGGTTGCCCGTTCCATCACAACAAATTATTATATTTTTACTCATTTCTTCTTAAAAATTTACCCATTTTTTCAGCATATGCTTTGTAACCCATTACTTTTGGTAAATCACTATGTACTGCTTTAGGTACGATAATGAATTCCTTGAATTTTCCTTTGTGATTGTCATATATTTTTTGTCCATGAGTTTTGGCTGATAAAAAAGTATCATCTTCTGCACCAAACCACAATAATGGTTGATTGACAGATTTTATCAATTCTATATTGTTGGTTTTTAAATCGGTGAAAAAAGATGGTGACATGGATAGGGTAGATGCATCTTGTGCCATCGTTGCAATACTGCCAATTGGATTTTCTAAAATAAGACAATATGGCGTGAGGTGAATGGGGGCAGCAGCATGGGCTACAGCAGGAATAGACCCTAAACTATAACCATAAATGGCCAATCGATCTCCTGTCAATCCATTGGATTCTAGCCATTCCAAGGCGGCTTCGACATCCATTTTTAGTCCAGATTCTATGGGTTTTCCTTCGGATAAGCCATATCCACGGTAATCCACCATCATTACTCCATATCGACCTTTCTCATTGCCAGAATGATACAATAGTTTGGCACGATCCCAATAGTTATCCATATGGTCTGCATTTCCATGACAATACATAATAATTGTATCGGTGGCAATATTTTCAATTTTTCCAATATAAATTGCCCAAATTTTGACATCATCTCCATCTAAATGAGATTGCAAACTCATCAAATGGATATCTTCTTCTGGAATATCATAAGATTCATCTAAATCAATTTCAATGTGACCTTCATATTTATCCAATTTGTATTCAGTAATTGAATTGTCATTGGTGTATAGATTGTCATCTAAACTTAAACAAGTAGAAAAGACCAAAATAAGTAATAAGTAAAATATATTTTTCATAAAAAAATTAATTTTTAATGTTTTTTTGTAAATTATCAAAATGAACGTTTCAAATTCAAATAAAGCCCATTCGCTCCTTTGTTTCCGTTTACTACAAAATCTACAACAGTTTTTTGATTTTCATTCCAAGGCACCAAATATTTGTATTCCAGACTGACTTCCATTTTCTTCCAACGAAAAGATTGTCCAACATGAAAAGTGGGTAATATGTATTGATGATTCTCTTCACTGATTCTTTTTCCTTTTTGAAAATCTAACCAATTGGAAGTTCCTACATAGGTCATCCATGTTTTGTTGGAATATTCCCAATAAGCATTGGCTTCTATTTGAGGGTAAAATCTAGTAGCTCCATCTCTAAGTGATGTCATGAGATTTAGGGTTCCGTTGACTGAAATACCTGGAATTTTGTGATTTTGATTCAAAAGGGAATGTGTAATTCCAAAATCAAATTGCAATGTTTTATATGCAAGTGCCGTCAGGTGTAAGCCCCCATGTAGGGTAGATTTTTCTTTCCAGCCATATCCTGCATATAATGAAGTATATGGAATGGGAATTTTCAGCCCACTAAATTTAATCAATGGACCTCCAAAGTTAAATCCTAATACTTTCTGGTCTTTTTCAAGGGGCTTTACAAATCTTGTAGGGGCACATGACCACAAAAAAGCGATGACAATAATGATAGCGATTTTTTTCATTTATGATATTTTATTTAAATCCATTATTCTATAAAATTGAATTGTAAGCGAAAATTACTATTTTTATCGAAATTATATATAAATTTTTTTAATTTTATTTTGATGAAACAACTATATATAGGTGTCATATTTTCTTTTTTTGTAATAAATTCATGTAAAACCGTGAAAAATGTAGATTTAATCGTCCGAAACGCAAAAGTATATACGGTTGATAGTGCATTTCAAGTAGTTACTTCTTTTGCTGTAGATAAAGGAAAATTTATTTTTGTAGGTTCTGAAAGTGATTTAAATGCTCAGTTTTCGTCCGAAAATGTGATAGATGCTAAAAATAAACCTATTTATCCAGGATTTATTGATGCTCATTGTCATTTTTTTGGCTATGGTGTGGGCTTGGCAACCTATGCCAATTTAGTTGGAACTAATTCTTTTGAGGATGTCATTGTAAAATTAAAAGTTTTTGAGAAATCGCATCCAAATAGTGAGTGGTTGTTGGGTCGTGGGTGGGATCAAAATGATTGGAAAGATCAAAATTTTCCTTCCAATCATCTATTAAATGAAGCTTTTCCTAATAAAAAAGTGTATTTGACTCGGATAGATGGTCATGCGGCAATTGTCAATGACATGGCGTTGAAAACAGCTCAATTGACAGAAAATATCAAAATAAGTGGGGGCGAAATTGTTGTAAAAAATGGTATTCCTACGGGGCTATTGATTGACAATGCGATGGATTTGG
>CAZOHX010000524.1:0-2743 GCA_964579315.1 uncultured Saprospiraceae bacterium | reverse complement strand
AAACACTATCGAACAATTAATATTTTTTTAATGAAAACCTGATGTTTAAATTGTAATTTTACAAAATAAATACCCGAATCTAACTTCGTAAAATCCAAACTATTCGTTTCAAAAGGCACTTGCACTTTATGTCCCATCAAATCATAGACGGAAATATTTATATCGGAATGATGAATATTTAAATCAAGGGTTACTATACCTGTACTTGGATTAGGGAATAACTTCAAAAATGACTTTTTTTGCTCAGAAACTACATTTGGCTTACAATCCAAGCTGTATTTTTTGAAAAAGTCCCACATCAAATCAGTAGCAGAAATATAAATTGAAGCAGTATCCACAATCCCTGACTCTTGTCCACCTGGCCATGAGTGTCCACCGTCATGCGTCATATATTCTTTTATTTCGTATCCACAATTGCAGTCACTCCATTGAATTAAACTATATTTATCATTATCA
This sequence comes from uncultured Saprospiraceae bacterium, assembly GCA_964579315.1. Taxonomy (GTDB): domain Bacteria; phylum Bacteroidota; class Bacteroidia; order Chitinophagales; family Saprospiraceae; genus CAMZLN01. The sequence goes on along the minus strand of CAZOHX010000524.1, from coordinate 2,287 downwards.
ACGATGGTATCATTATTTTTAATGCAATGATTGTACTTTGCGAAAGCATTCAAAACAGAATCTATGGGAGGGTTATAATGCTTTGATGGTCCCGAACCAATCCCACCTTTATAGGGCACGTGGGTATCAAGGTATGAATGAAAATGAATGATAGGAATGGATCTATTTGGATGACAATCTGGAAAAACCATGGTACTCGCAACGGGTGCAATTGCAGCAATTCGATTTGGTAATTCACAAGCTAAACGATACGCCATCATTCCTCCATTGGACATGCCTGTTGCATAAATCCGCTTAGAATCTATGTTGAAATTCGTGGTCAATTCATCTAAAACAGCAGAAATAAATCCTACATCATCTACATTGTTTTTACTTGTCCATCCACAACAACCACCTGCATTGAAACCGCTTATTTTCAAAACGCCCCCCTTATAACCTTGTGGATACACTACGATAAAATGCTCCTTATCTGCTTTTACACTTAATTGAGATTGTCGTTCAATATTCTCTGAAGAACCAAATCCCCCATGCATAGCTATGACTAAAGATAGTTTTTCATTACCCGTATATCCTGTTGGTAAATGTACCAAATAGGATCGTTGCAATCCATCATAATTCATTTGAAATGTCTGACTATGGCTAGAAAAATGAGCACATATTATAAAAAATGGAATTAATAAGAAAGTTTTCATGGTACTAATATAATTATTAATTGTCAATTGTCAATTGTTAATTATTGGAAAATGAGTATTTTTTTTATTTGAGATGAGTAGAATTAAGTTCATACTGAAAAACTTGCAAATTCGATTTCGCATAGGTTTCCATTTCATCCGCTTTTTGGGGATATTCTAAAATATAATTTTTACGATCTAGATTTTTGTATTTATATAATTTACGAGTACCATCTTTCATGATAATTAACAAAAAGTCGTTGTCCAATACGCCAATTTTATCATCACCATTGATAAATATATAAGGTCTTGATGCTTGCTGCAGATCAATTCCAAGCGTATGATTGGTATAGGATTGATGTAAAAGCCCCATAATTGTTGGAAAAACATCGATTTGTCCCCCAATTTTGGAATATAATTTGGGTTTCAATAATTTTGGAGCATAAATGATGAGTGGCGAATGATGATAATTGAGTGGAATTTCATAATGAACATCTAGTGCAGCACCATGATCGGCGATAAAAACGAAAATTGTGTTGTCAAACCAATCCTTTTTTGATGCCCTTTGTATCAATTGGCTCAATGCCCAATCTGCATATTGTACAATTTGATGTTTTTTCTCTTTAGCGGTTGGTTGAAAATAAGGCGGAATATAAAATGGAATATGATCACTTGTTGTCATAAATGAAACAAAAAACGGTTTGTTTTGGGTCACCAATTGCTTATCGATATAATCTATGGCATACCTAAACATATAATCATCGGGTACACCTAGGGTTGTTTTTACTTCTTTCATGGGATAATCTGCTTGCCCCACCACATTTTCAAAATCGTTGGCATGTAAAAACCCATTCATATTATCAAATTGACTATCATGTGTCGTGAAAAAAGTAGTCGAATACCCTTTAGATTTCAATGTAGGACCAAATCCACTTTGATAATGTTTTAATTGTTTTAAGGGATGTTGTCGAAATAGTGCAGGAAAAGAAAATAAAGTACTAAAAATACCATTAAAAGTATGCTCACCTGCGGTGTATATATTTTCAAAAAACCATGATTGATTGGAAAGACTATCTAAAAAAGGAGTTAGATGATACTTATTTCCAAACCGTGCCATTTTATATGCACTCATACTTTCCATCATGACAACGACTATGTTGGGTCGGATTATTTGGGCTGAATCAAATGTAATTTGTCTAGCAATAGGGTCATTCAAAGGTGATGTTATCCCTAAATATTTTTGTACATTCGAGATGGCAGTGGACTCTTTTATCAAATGAATAGGCTTATTTTTTTCTTTGGCGTGGTCTAATGATGTTCGAATCAAAGTGAAAACGGGATTTAGTCCCAATTGATTGAGAAATGGGTCATTGCAAAAATAAGCCGTACCAATCCTTATTGGAGATTTTTTAGAAATTCGTCCACGAACACCCAAAAACATCAGTCCGAGAAAAAGTATCGAACTTATTATTTGTAAAAAAATATTTTGTTTGTAAAAAGTAATACTTGTATTGAATATTTTTTTCAAAAATTTATAGAATATGAAAATCATAAAAGCCCAACCCATGAACGCAAAAATATACACAGGTTCTTGATAAATCATTTTGAAAATAAAC
>CAZOHX010000523.1:0-2746 GCA_964579315.1 uncultured Saprospiraceae bacterium | reverse complement strand
GGGTATTTTGATCTGTCCTTCGTTGGCGTTATAGGTCTTGTCAGTGTATTGAATATTGATTTGGTTAATCGTGGGCTAAATCCACTTATTGTTCTTTTTATTACCTTAGTTATAGCAATTCTCCTGGAAAGTCTGAATGGATTTTTGATAATCAAATTTAAGATCCACCCATGGTTATGCACGATTGGTACTATGTTGATGTATTTGGGTCTAGAAAAGGCTGTAAGTAAGGGTGACTACATTTCTCCCACAATAGATTTTTTTAATCGCATCAGGTTCGGTAGCTTTTTGAATTTTCCTATCGTTAGCTGGATTATGTTTGCAACTTTTGCAGTTATGATAATTATTATGTCAAAATCTACTCTTGGTACATATCTTTACGCAATTGGCGGAAATCAACTTGCTGCAAGGAAAGCTGGTATAAATGTTGATTACTACTGTATTATATCTTATGCAATTTCCGGTGTTCTTTGCTGGATCAGTTCCTTTTCCTATGTTTCACAACTTTCAGGATATCCACCTGAGGCTGCTTATTTAAATCAATTGGAAGTAATTCTTGCAGTATTTTTTGGAATGGCACTTTCATGGAAGGGAGTGATAAACATTTTAGGGACATTTCTGGGAGCTGCTTATGTGGGTATTATTGTAAATGGGTTGGGTTTAATGGGTGTTTCATCATATTGGATAAAATTGGTTGAAGGATTACTTGTAGTTTTTGTAATTCTTGGAACTTCAATAAAAAGCGAATCTCTGGTACAGCTTGATTAGGATGAGTTTATGAAGATGATTAACAAAAAAACAGTAATAATATTGCTTGCAATTGTTTGTGTTGTTGTGTTTTTTTCCATTGTAAACAAAAATTTTCTTTCTCTTGTAAATATTGGCGAGATTATCATAAGAGTAGCCGAACTCTCTCCCATTGCTTTGGGGATAATGGTTGTTTTAATTGTTAAGGGAATCGACCTAAGCCCAGGTATGAGTATTGGTCTATTAGGAATAATATCTGTTTCGTTTATTGCAAAGGGTTCCCCTTTGATTGTTGGATTGACAATAGCTTTTGCATTTGCATTGATTATAGGTTTGTTGAATGGCATCCTTATAGCTAAATTCAACATGAATCCATTTATAACAACGCTTGCAATGATGTTTATCGGGATGAGCCTTGAAAAGGTTCTAACCCGTGGAGGCTTACCAATCTATCTGTATGGTGGAACAAGTGGTTTTGGCCAGATTTACAGGGAAAAGATAAAGGGGCTCCCGCTTCCTATTCTGATATTACTGATAATTCTTATTTGTCTCAGTATAGTACTAAACAAAACAGTTTATGGTAGACGTTTGTATGCATCGGGTTTAAGTGTAAAAGGAGCTATAAATTCAGGTATCCCTGTTAGAAATTACTTTGCTTCGGCATACGTAATATCATCTATTTTGGTTTTCTTTTCAGCTATTTTTATTGCATCAAAGGTAAGGTCCGGTCAACCCTTAATAGGTCAATCTTATCTATGGGATGCTATAGGAGCAGCTTATTTGAGCACTATCCTCTCGGATACAAAACGTCCAAATGTTGGAGGAACAGTAATTGGAGTTGTTTTTTTGGCAATATTGACAAATGGACTAACTATGTTTGGACTGCAATTTTATTGGAAAACTTTTTTCAGAGGGTTTTTGATTTTATTTATTTTAATAGCCTCAACTCTTGATATGGTTTCTGTCAAATATGATAGAAAGGGATGGGAGAAAAAATATAGGGGTAGAAATGAAACTATTTCTAGGAATTGATGTTGGAACATCATTAATCAAAGCAGCGGTATATGATTTGTATGGAAGAAAGATTGCAACTTCTTCTGTCAAAGTGCCTGTTCTTTATCCTCGTGAGGGATATGCAGAACAAAATATGGATGATGTGTGGAATGGAGTTTCTCTTTGTGTCAAAAAGCTGTTTTCCGGTAATGATTTTTTAGTAAATGATATCGCTGCAATGTCCTGTGCTGGGCAGGGTGATGGGTTATGGTCGATCGATAAATATGGAAAACCTGTTGGCAACGCAATTCTATGGCTTGATAGTCGTGCGGCAAGGAATGTTGAAAGATGGAATAAGACTGGCATATCAGAGCGTTTTTTTAATAATACGGGAACGACAATTTGGCCGGGCTGTTCAGCAGCTATTCTTGATTGGCTTAAAGAGAATGATAGGGACTATTATAACAGAATTGATACCTTCTTTTATTGTAAAGATTGGATTAACTTTAAACTGACAGGTAATAGAGCAACTGATATTTCTGATGGAACAATACCTTTTATGGACATTCATAAAGGCGAAATATCACTTGCTCAAATGGAATTGTTAGGCTTTGATTCTAACCTTTACCAAAAAGCTGCAAAGATATTAAGTTCCTATGAGCTTGTTGGTAATATAAATGCTGAAGCGGCTGAAAAAACTGGTCTTCCCAAGGGCTTGCCGGTTTTTACAGGTATGCTTGATGTCGCTGCAAATTCTATAGCTGCTGGTGCTATTCACACAGGGCAGACCTTTTCAATAATTGGGACAACATTATTAAATGCTGTTTTGTTGGATTATCCGGTTGTTGAGCCAAAAAATATTGGATTTATGGTAACTAGTCCATTGCCTGGTCAATGGTTAAAGATTTTAGGTTCATTGAGTGGAACACCCAATTTCGACTGGTTGCTAAGAGAGATCTTTGGTCAGACTAAATATAGTGATGCTACAAAATTGTACGATGAAATA
>CAZOHX010000522.1:0-2752 GCA_964579315.1 uncultured Saprospiraceae bacterium | reverse complement strand
ATGCGTAGCAAACCTACTGGGTAATTAAGATCTGAGGAATACTTCATATATGGAAATTAACTTTTCAAAAATAAGAACATACGCTGGCGGTAAAAATTCAGGTTTTGAAGAGTTGATTTGTCAACTTGCTCACTTACAGCAGCCAGATAAAGGAAAAAAATTTATAAGGAAAGAAGGTGCTGGGGGCGATGCTGGTGTTGAGTGTTACTGGGTTCTTGATGACGATTTTGAGAAAGGTTGGCAAGTTAAGTACTTTCCCAATGGACTTAATTCTTCTCGCTGGCAACAAATCGATGATTCATTTTCAACGGCATTAGAGAAGCATCCTAATTTGAATCACTATGTCGTATGTTTGCCGTTAGATAAAGCAGATAGCAGAAAGAAAGGAAGAGGCGGTAAGCAAGTAGTTTCTGTTGAGGATGAGTGGTTAGAACATGTTCAAAAGTGGAAAGATCAAGCTAAGGCAATAGGCCGAGATATAGAGTTTACATATTGGGGTAAACATGAAATTACTACCTTCCTTACGATTGACGATCCTCTTTACTCCGGTAGGGTATTGTACTGGTTTAATGAACCATTTCTCGGGTCAGAAGTATTTAGAAACATCGCAAAAAGATCACAAGATAGTTTGGGGGATAGGTATAGCCCTGAGTTTCATGTTGAGCTACCAATAGCCAGAAGCTTCGATGGCTTGTGCTTGAATTCCTCATGGTGGGAGCTTATCAGAGAAAAACAATCAGAATTAAAGAATGCTGGCTCAGATGTTGTTTCCTTCTTAAATACAGAAAATAGAAATGGAGATACATCATTAGATGATGAAAAAATAAGTAGCTTAAACGAACAACTTAATGCAATTGTAGATGAGTCTGGCAAGGGGGTTACATACAAAGATTTTCACAAGCGAATCTCAGGCATAAGCTCCTCTCTAGAGCAGCTTTCTAAACTATATACAGAAGTTTATAAAGATGCGCATGATAAGATTGATTGGTCTGAAAGAAAAGATAACTCTAGAACCACTCTATATAAATTATCCAGCGTAATAGACGAGTTAGCATCTTTCGTCAAACAAAAAAAGGCCGTTTCATCTCAGACAAAATCTGTTCTCCTTTATGGGGAAGCAGGAATAGGAAAATCGCATCTCTTGTGCGACTTGAGCTTGCATAGAATCAATGAAAATTTACCCACATTATTTTTATTGGGTGCTCAATATCGTGGCGGAAATCCAACTGATTTTATAAAAGAGTCATTAGATTTACAAAGCTATAGAAACTCTCAGGTTCTAGGAGCCATAGATGCGGCAGGTGAAGCATCGGGAGCAAGAGCACTGATTGTTATTGATGCTATCAATGAAGGGAATTATAGGGATGACTGGCATAATCAAATAACAGGGTTCTTGTCTGATTTGTCGCGATTTCCACATATTGCTGTTCTATTTAGTTGCCGTAGTACATATCTAAACTACATTCTTCCTGATAGTGCAGGTGAAAGTCTATTGCCTCGTATAGAACATTACGGATTTAGAGGGCATGAGCATAGGGCGGCGGAAAAGTTTCTTTCTCAACAAGGCATATCTAAGCCGAGCGCGCCAATACTAGCGCCAGAATTTACTAATCCACTCTTTTTGAAAACATGTTGCCGAGCACTTAGGCAACATAAACAGAGTTCATTTCCAAAAGGATTGAACTCTATTACTTTATTATTTGATTTTTATGTAGAAAGCATTGAAAGAATTATAGCAAAAAAGAAAAGATTCAACCCGCAAGAAAACATCATTAAATCAACGCTTATCGAAATAGCGTCAAAATTAGTACCAGATAATCTTGAAGGTCTGCTAAAGCAAGATGCAAGGAGATTGGTTAATAATTACGATCCAAATCCGAATATTGGTAACCGTCTTTTCGATATTTTACTTGATGAGGGTATTCTTTCTGAGGATGTATCTTATAAAGACAGGCAGCGTGGGAATCTTATTATTAGGTTCACATATGAGCGATTCAGTGATTATTTTATCGCTCAAGAATTAGTAGGCGATACAGAAGATGTTGAGGTAGTCTTTTCTGATGGTGGCGCCATAAGTGGACTGCTTAAGAGCAATGGTTATTATTCTGTTGCTGGAATATTTGAAGCATTAGCAATTATTGTCGCTGAACGATTCAATAGAGAGTTAGAGGACCTTCTTCCTAATGATGTTGAAATCGGCAAATGGCAACTAGATGAGACTTTTCAAAATACTGTTTTATGGAGAAGCCCGAGCTCTTTTTCTAAAAGAACTCTGGAGATACTAAACAATCTAGATGGTCATTCATACAGTCATCCAGCATTAGAAATTTTATTGAAACTGTCAACGGAGCCAAACCATCCGTGGAACGCAGAATTACTTCATAAAAATCTAATTGATAAAAAAATTGCTGAAAGAGATCGCTTCTGGTCAATATATGTTGCACATGGTGATAGCTCTGAAGAAGATGATGAATATGAATCCATTATTAGAACAATTATTGAATGGTCACACTCCGGAGAAATAGAGTCAGTTGAAGAGGAAAGGATTAGGCTTTGTGCCATTACCCTTCTGTGGTTTCTAACTACTCCAAATAGACGAATAAGAGATCGAGCTACAAAATCCTTGCTGAGAATACTGTCATCTTATCCAAAACTTGTTAAAGATCTATTATGTGAATTCTCGAAAATAGGCGACACATACCTAACTGAGAGGCTTTATGCAGTTGCATATGGTGTTGTTTGCAATACCGAC
>CAZOHX010000521.1:0-2756 GCA_964579315.1 uncultured Saprospiraceae bacterium | reverse complement strand
GCTAAATTTAAGAATAGCAAGGAGCGATGGGGGAATTTGGTAAATCTAGACTTAGAAATAAAAGAGATAATATGAGTGAAAATATTGTAAGATAAGCGACAAAATGAAAAATAATGTTGCAATAAGTATGTAAAATGTTTAATTTGGCTATCAACTTTTTTGTTAACCAACTAATTTTTTTGATATGAAACCAATTACTACTATTTTATTATTTATGCTCATCCATTTCTATGGGTTTTCTCAAAATTTACCAGATGTAGGGTCTAGATGGTATTATGATGAATTGTATTTATTTGAGACATTACATAAATCAACAATAATAACAATTGATTATGATTCAACTTTTAATAATAATCGATGGTTGCATTTAGATTTTTCTGAAAGACCTACTTTTCTTTTTAAACAAAATACACCAATGATAGAATGGGTGAGGTATGAGCCAGAGAAAATGTATTATTGGTTTGATGGTGAAGAAGTTTTATTGTATGATTTTAGTTTGGAAGTAGGGGATACCATTGAATATAAAGTGCCTTATGAATTAAGTCCCGATTGTTATGATTCAAAATGGAGTTATGTCATTCAAGTTGTTTCATATAAGGGAATGAAAGAGATAGATGGGAAGCCATTTAGTGAAATGATTTTGTATGAAGATTTTGAGAATGAAGGGTTTTGCCGAACAGATTTTCGATATTTGGTGAATGGAATTGGCCCTACTTTAGGATATTTTTTCCCAACAAATGGATTATGGGAAGGTATGCCAAATCTTTTGTGTTATCATTCGCCAGAAGATGAAGTTACTTATATTGATAATGCCACAAACTGTATTATTACAGGAACAGAGAATATCATTCAAAAAGATTTGAAATTATATCCTAATCCCGCATGCACATATATTCAAATTGGTGATTTGTCAAAAAATAAGATTCATATGGTGGAAATTATGGATTGGAATGGTCATTTAGTATTGAAGCAGGATAATAATACTGGCAAAATTGATATTTCAGAATTATCAAGTGGTGTTTATTTTTTAAAATTATCAGGTGACGATACATCTTTAGTTTCTCGTTTTGTAGTTGTAAAGTAGGTTTAAATACGGATTTGGTAAATCTAGAATCTAGATTATTTTTCCATAAGCAAAAGGGAAGATAATATAAGTTGTCTTCCTTTTTTTATGTACATTTAAAAAATATTTTCCCCTACGGAATGCTCACACTCATCCACTTCCCCATAATCCATAGCATCCACAATCACTTGTAATAGATGTCGAATTATAGGAAATCGCATAAACCAACCCAATGAGGCATACGCTAAATTGATATGCTCCAAGGCGTGGGCGATAGCTGCTACGCTTTTATATTCATTGCCATGGTAATCAATGTAGGTCGCTGCCAATAAGTTGTTTTTTGATTCGATAGAAGTTTTTACATTTAAATGAATTGCTTTGGACTTTAAAAACCATTCTCTAAATTGATTACAATTATTGCAATCTGCTTTAAAGTAAATTGTACCCAATGGAATCGCTTTGGGAGTCCACAAAAATCGCCATTTGGGAACATTTTTCTTGTACTTGGTCCATTGTTGACCAAATCGAAATTCCATATCATCGTATTCTTGAAAATCTGAAACCCCAAAAGCATAAGCAATCGAAGAAACTACTCCAATCAATAAAATATAAGTTTGAAAATGAATCGCCAATGGAATAAACATCAAAGTAAAAGACCATTGAATAGGATTTTTTATGTAGGCATAAACCCCTGTTTGAACTAATTTTTTTGTTGGGTCATAAGGAAATGGAGTGCCCTTTCCTTTGGTTGATAAATCATAAACTGCCATCAAAGCTGGGAAGATAATAATGAGTAATATTTGAAATTCAATTGGATTCCAAGAAAATGAAAAATCTTTCATTAACCGAAATCCAAATAACATCAATGGTAATCCAAGCATAAAAATACTTCCCATAATTAATACTTGAAAAAAAGATCTGATTTTAGGGAATTTATTTCGATAGCTAAAAGTTCCCCAAATATAGGCAGGTATAAATACCAACCCAATGGTTAGTAATTCACCCAATAACCAGTTTTTATTTAATGTCAATAAATTTAGATGTGTTAGTTGGGGCATGAACAATAGGTCAATCCAAAAAATAAAGAGTGTAATAAAAAGTATATGTTTCCCTTTTGCAAAATACATCGGAACAATCCCCCAAAGTACGACCCAAAGAAAATATAAATCAAATGGCATTTGAAAATCTAGTGAAGTATTTTTGTACTCCCAAAATCCAAAATATACACATCCATAATTGACCAATGGAAGTATAGTCGCCACATACAAAGTTGAGTAAAATATAGACCAGTTTAGCTTTGCTGTTTGTTCGTTTTTTAACGCAACAAAAGCGACAAATATAAGTGCTAAAAGTACAATGATTTGGATGACGATCATTACTTATTATAGTTTATGTTAGAATTAAAATAACTATTTATCAAATGTTGATTCATCAAATCTATCGCATAAGCTTCCAAAGGTTTGAAATACCAACTCGGCTGAAGATTACAAATATAATCACTCATCCAGTGAATTTCTGTAGTATTATTATCCGTATGAACCAATTCAATTTGAATATTTTTCCATGAAAGCCAATGATCGATATGCGTATCATCATGGATAACTGAAAACACCATTTTTTGATCTGTTTTTTCAATAATTTTAAGCGAAAGCGTTCCGATTCCCTTTGTTTGGGATTCAAATTGGATATTTCT
>CAZOHX010000520.1:0-2772 GCA_964579315.1 uncultured Saprospiraceae bacterium | reverse complement strand
TTTAGGTTTCAGGTTATACAATAAAGTCTCATTTCCCACAATATGTCACGCACTCGAATTTTATTTATTATTAAAACGTATTAATGGGTGAAATTTCTTCAATAATAAATAAAATATAAGCCCAATCGTTATTAAAGCACAAATCCATTTTAATTGATTAGAAATAGATATTATAGTCACAAGCCTAGGATTAATATTTGGAAAAGTATTGATGAAATAAATTATACCACTATTTTCTATCAAATCAAAAATAGAAATGAACAAAGGGAATCCAAAAACGAAACGAGAGCTTTTGTTTGAAGTATTATTCCATAAAGCAACAATTATAAAAGAATAAATAAAGCCGTAAATGAGTGCGTATGGAGTGTCTATGAATAAAGTTGAGCGTAAATACCTGCTTCTACCAGATTCACCCATGTTAGTAAATATACTGATGATTTCTTCTTTAGAAAATCCAAATCGAACATCTAGAATAGTGTCCAAATTGACAGTACTCGTAAAGAAATATGGAAATACAAGAATATTGATAACTAAAATAAATACAACACCAAGTATTATATTTTTAGAATTACTCCTTTTTATAATTTTATCAATTATATACAATTTTATCGAATTTTAGTAAATGTTTTAGAAACGATTTTCCAATTATCCTTTTGTTTTAGCAGTGTCAGATAGTCTATATACGTTTTATCCTTATATGTAAATACTGTTTTAGCATAGCCCATATTGCCTTTATTATCAATGTCAAGAATTTGGGTATCAATCTCGTTAGGACCATCGGATTTTACTTTTTCTAAATATTCATTCTTAGAAATAAAATATATTTTTTCATTATCGGAATAGGCAAGTTTTGCATCTTCACTAAAGCTTTTATCTAATAAATCAATATTTGCATTTTTTCTACCTATAAAATAATTGTGGATTACTTTTTCAATCTCAGCAATACGATCATCGTCATCAAGGAATGCTTTTAGTGTTTCATTAAATTCTGTAGCAGCATTGATATAGGGAAAATGCCCTTCTTTATCAAAAGTATGTACTTTGGCATCAGGATATAATGCTTTTAATTCGTGCCGTAGTTTCAATGGAATCAAGGGGTCATTATTAGATTCCATTATTAATTTTGGAACTTTTTTATATTTATAGATACTTGGATTAATAGTGAAATGATCTACTACAACGCTGAATCTATTGATAAAACTTCTTTTTGAAAAAGGCAAAGCAGGTAAAAAACTTGATAATAGATGATCATTGTGTCCTGCTGGAAGCAATTTGGTTTTTAAGGACTTTCCTCTAAAATAATCTATTGCAATTTCGGGTAACTTGGGTATAACCTTCGATTTTGTTAAATTTTCTTTCAATAATAAATCATTTGGTGGAAAAGTATTTCCAAAAACTACTTTTTCTAATCTTGCTGGCATTTTTTTCAATAAATACTGAGTGATATAGCCACCCATAGATGTTCCGACAGCAATAAACTTTTCTACATTTTCTTTTTCTAAAATTGCTTTTATTCCTACAAAAGCATCATCCAAATTATCTATTTTGGTCGGTAGCGTGTAGGTGATTATTTTATAATCATTATCAAAATAATCAATTTGTTGCCACCATAAATCATAAGCACCACCCATGCCGTGCAAGAATAAAATAGTTTGTTTTCCTTGCCCACAAGTTAAATATTTCCATTTGACACCATCTACATCAATATATTTTACTGGTTTTTTATAGAAATCGCTTAATGATTTTGAAATATTATCATCTTTATTGTAAAGTTTAAAAAAATCTCCTTGAGTTGCAGGTATTTGATAGATGATGACAATGGCAATTATTAAGAATAGCAATATTTTTTTAAATAATGATAACTTTTTCATATTATTGTTGTTTTAGTTAATCTTTAGTTTGCAACTACTAACTGATACCAATCTAGCCCATCTGTTGAATTCAATTTTATCAAATATACGCCACTGGAATGGAGTGTTGTTTTTCCATCAATGATAGGAGTTTTGACTTATTGAGACGAAAAATGCAAAAATGATTGTTTTGAGTTTAAATTTCATGTCTAATTTGTAACTATGAATTTCTAATTCGTAATGTAGTATATTTAGTTGACAATTTTGACTATTTTTTTACAAATTTATAAGCAATCGACAAAGTAGATGAGATTCCTGCGCCCACATTTGTAGCTTCACCGCCTGCAATAGATGTCCAAATAGACCATTGCTCTGTAAAATCATATCCCAATTTCAAAGTTAACGCTACATAAGATTGCTCTTCCACATTGAATCTCATAGTTGTTTTTTTATAGTTTTCTGAATTAATATGTTATGTAAATCTCTAATAATCCCAATAATTTTCTACTGCATCTAACCAATCATCTTTCTCAAATTTTATCAAATCCTTCATTTGAGCTAGATCGCTGCTAGATATAAGTCCTTTTTCATTTAAAAAAGAATAAAATTTTTTAAAACTAGCAATATTCTCCTTGATAGATGCTTTGCTTGACCATGTTGTCTTCCTGATAAAATAATCTCCTAGAAAACTTCCTATTCTCAAAAAACCTTCTTCTACAAGAGTAACATCGTAGTATAACAAGAAATTATTGGCGTAAAAATTTATATTATCAATGTGACTTTTGATTGTTTTGGGTCGCAATGATTTATCTTCGAGATATTTTTTAAATTCTTTGATCAAGATATTGTTATGCTTCTCGGCAGCTTCTACATCTTTTTCCCATGCTTTATATTCGTTGTCTTTCATGTATGTTTTGGTTTA
>CAZOHX010000519.1:0-2776 GCA_964579315.1 uncultured Saprospiraceae bacterium | reverse complement strand
GTTACGGATACAAAAGTAGATGCGTATTCAGCCCCAGAAAGTTGTGTGGATGAATGTCCTACGGAGATTTGTTTGCCTATTCAAGTAATTAGAAATTAATTCAAAAATAATTCAACATAAAAAAATGCCTTTCTCATTGATTTGAGAAAGGCATTTTTTTTAATATGAATTCTGCTGTTTAATCAGCTCAACTCAACAAATCAATTATAATCAGGCAAAGTAGAATAGTCTTTAGCATACTCCAACATCTGCTTCGTGAAATCATCAGGATATTCCACTTTCACATCCACAATTTTTCCATCTTTTACCACGGGTACTAATTTCGGATTGATAAACCCTCCATAAGGTGGCGTATTCAATTTTTTGACTCTCTCCAAAACTTCTTTGTGTAAAACAGGATCCACTTGAACGCCATATTTTTCTACCAACGCTTTTCCTGCTTCAAAATCGCCTTCTGATTTTATTTTTTGTAAGATTCTCAATAAATCTCCAAAAAGGGTTCTCAATTTTCCATAATCATTAATATTGAAATAAGTTTTGCCATTTCGAGTGATTTTTTCAATGACATTGTCTTTTTTACCATGTTCAAAAGCCCAAGCAGAAATCAATTGACGGTTACGCATGTGAGCTTCCTCAATAATGTCACCAGGCTTTAGTCTTTTTAATTGAATCATCATACCATTTCTAATGTAGGCATCATATTCTGCTTTTCCTGCTTCGGTATTGGGTGTCAAACCCAACTCTACTAATTTTGGATCCATGATATAATACAATGCTACGATATCCGCTCTTGCCTCTTCAAGTGTAGATGCATAGTTTTTCAATGTTTCTTTTGGAGTCCCAATGCCATCGTTGATTTTTCCTGATGCATGACCGATTACTTCGTGGAGAGCGGTTCCCATTTTATCGGTCACATCACCATATTTTTCAGCATTAGCAATCTCTTCTTCATCATTGGCAAATTCTTTTAAAGCTCCTTCCCCAGAAGCTTTGTCATACGCATGAATGATATTTCCTAAACTCACAGATTTTGAACCATGGGTAGCTCGAATCCAATTGGCATTTGGAAGATTTACTCCGATAGGTGTAGATGGCGATGCATCTCCTGACTCTCCTGCTACATTGACCACTTTATATGAAACACCCACTACATTTTTCTTTTTGTGTTCTGGTAAAATAGTAGAGTGATCTTCAAACCATTGTGCATTTTGACTTAAAGTTTTCATTCTATCGGAAGCATCAAAATCATTAATTTGAATAATACTTTCAAAAGAGCCACGGTAACCCATTGGGTCATTATACACTTCTACAAATCCATGGATATAATCAATGTCTCCTTTTGTAGTACTTGCCCAAAGAATATTATAATCATCCCAAACTTTCAAGTCACCAGTTTTGTAATATTTAATTAAAAGCCCAAGTGCCTTGGCTTGATCTGGAGATTCTGCAACGGTAGCCGCTTTTTCCAACCAACCCACTACTTTTTCTAAAGCAGGACCATATTTTCCACCCACTCGATAGACTTGTTCCACTAATTTGCCATTTTTATCTTTGACTAATTTAGAATTTAATCCATAAGAAATAGGCTTAGGATCTCCTTTTTTGATTTTTTTAGCATAAAAATTTTCTACATCTTTTTGAGTAACATTATCTCCATATAGATTGACCGCAGAAGTTTGTATTAAATCTTTTGTTCCATCTAAACTGACCTTCTTTGCATCAATAGTTGGATCAAACATTGCTTTTTTTGCATCATCATTCAAATCCCCTTTCACAGCAGCTAATAGTTCATTAAAATATTTTTCTGAAAACTTAGGATTGAACTTTGCATTGGAATAGTGATGATGAATTCCATTTGAAAACCATACATTTTTGGTATATTCCATGAAATTTTTCCAATCATCGGTATTTTTATCTCCTTTGTAGTTAATGACTATATTTTCAAGTGCATGACGTATTGCTAAATTGTGTTTATAATTTTGGTCATAAATAATATCTCGTCCAGCATATCCTGCTTGGGTTAGATAATAAACATACGTCTTTTGTTTGGTAGTCAATTTATCAAATCCAGGAATTTGGTACCGAACGATTTTTTTATCCGAGAAATTCTCAGGATTCCAATTGAAGTCATCCTGTGACACAGTTTGATTTTTTGTTGATGTTTTAGTATCTTCTGTATGTTTATCGGAAGGTGTTCCGCAACTAAAGAAGGCGGCAAAACAGATTAAAGTAATGTATTGAAATTTCATTGTAGTAGGTATAATTTTAATCTAGTAAATAATTGTCACGTGAAATTAAGAAATTATTTAAGTTTTAATACAAAAGTCTAGATACAATGCATACTTTTGTGGTCGAAATAGCAGAAAATGTTGATTTTCTTTCTGTAATTAATTGAATGTTAATATTTATATCATGAGATACATCACTTTATTGTTTATAATTACTATCTTTTTATCGTGTAATAGTTCAGAGAAAAAATCTGTAGATGCTACCACAAAAGCAACCGCTTTAAAGAGAGAAAAATTAGTCTTAGAAGGAGAGAAGCACTTCAAAAATGTTCGTCAATTAACATTTGGGGGCGACAATGCTGAGACTTACTGGAGTTTTGACAATAAAAATTTGGTTTTTCAAGCAAGAAATAAGAAATGGGGTGTGGATTGTGATCAAATTTATATCATGGATCCTGAAAAGGGATTGGGCGAAGCAATGAAGATTCCTCAGAGAGTAAGTACAGGTATGGGACGTACCACATGCAGCTTTTTTATGCCAGGAGATT
>CAZOHX010000518.1:0-2779 GCA_964579315.1 uncultured Saprospiraceae bacterium | reverse complement strand
CTGTGAAACTCTTTTTAACTCTGTGAAACTCTGTGTCCAATGTGAATTAGGAATTAGGAATTAGGAATTAGGAATTAAAAAATAAAACGAAACATAGTGGAGAAAATAAAAAACTTAGCAAAATCTTTTTGGGAATTTATCTCAAGTGGCTTATTTATTAAAAATTTCTTGGGTATGATTGGCACCGTTGTACTCTTTTTTTTCATAACATCTTGGTGGCTGACTTGCTATACAGATCATGGAGAATCTATACAAGTTCAAGATTATAAAGGAATGAAATTTGATGAAGCCAAGGCTAAAGCGGAAAAAATGAGCTTCAAACTTGTTGTCAATGACTCCATTTTCTTAGCAGATAAAGAACCCAATATCATTATTGATCAACACCCTAAACCCGAGACGGCTGTCAAGGAAAACAGAACAATTTATTTGAAAGTAACTAAATTTACACCGCCACAAATTCCACTTCCTGCCTTGGTCGGCAATTATGATTACTTACAATATTCTAAAAAAATCATAAGAAAGGGAGTGAAAGCACAGATTGTAAAACGGGTTTATGATGAAAAGCAAGCAGAAAATACAATTCTTTATTTGATGATAAACGATAAAAAAGTCACGGAAGATGACTTGGATGCTGGCGTAACGGTACCCGAGGGCTCTACCGTCAATTTTGTAGTTACAGAGCGTGGTGGTGCTTTTGTACCCATGCCCGATTTGGTTTGTATGAAACTAGAAGAAGCCAAATTTGTACTAGAAAATTACAATCTCAATATCGGAGAAATCTTTAAGGATAAATCTGTTTCTAGTAAAAATAGTGCCTATATTTATAAACAAAGTCCTGCTTATAATTCGGATGATAAAATCAGAATCGGTACTAAAGTTAATTTGTACTTGAGAAAGGGACGACCTGAGGGCTGTAGTTTTAACTAAAAATATAAAAATCAACTTCCAAAAAGTTTAAAACTTTATTGGAAGTTGATTTTATTATCGTTTTATGATTAATTTTATCCCCACTTCCTTGTTTATCGTCAAAAAATAGACACCTTCTCCTACATTTGAATCTAAGTTGATGGTTTCTTTTAGTTTTTAATCCAACAAAACAACCATTTCCTCCCCCAATCGCACATCAATATGCTCCTTATGCGTAGTTGCCAACGTCATTCCAAAATAATCCACATGCACTGGAAACAACTTATGCTTTCGATCTACCAAGACGGCAATCTCAATACTCCTAGGAATGATTTTCAACAATGGTTCGAAACAGTAGAAAATGGTACGTCCCGTATTGGCAACATCATCGACGATAATTATAGATTTATTTTTTAGAGATGCAATTTCAATATCTAAACCGATGGACTTACTGATGGGATTGGCAGCATTTACCCTTAGTTGATGTAAAGGAAAATCCATTTTGGCGAACTTTTTCAATTCATGAATCAACATTTTGGCGAAAGCCATCCCGTTATTATTGATTCCTAAAAATACCAAATCCGATCTTTGATCATAATTGTTTTCCAAAATCTCAATAGCTACTCGCTTTATTTTTTGATTGATTTGCTTTTTGTTGAGTACTTTCATATCGTTAAATTAGGAATTTAGAATTAGGAATTACGGTGCTTTCTTGTACCTTTTTTATTGAATTATTGAATGCTTTTCATACTTTTATGGTTTGTATCTAGCTTTTCTCATCATCTCATCTAGATTTTGCTTGGCAAAATCGTCTCATCTTCTCATCGAATTAAATACATTTATTCTGATTGTGTTCCTTAGACTGAATCAAAACTACTAAAAATTATCAAATTTGTTAGGAAAATTGCTATTTTTAGCGGAAATTCGCTTTTCAAGGATAGAATATATAGATTTTTGAAAAATGGGATATTTTTACAATTGTATTATGAATTTATCTCCGTTTGGCATAATTCCTAATTCGTAATTTTTAATTAATTTTATGATACAACAAGTAATATTTGCACTCGTTTCTATTACCGCTTTGGTCTATGGCTACAAGCAGTTTTTCAGAATCAAAAACATCATTAATCTAGGACAAGATGAGCCTACTACGGGCGATTCATCACAGCGATGGTCCAATGTATTGCACATTGCTTTTGGACAGAAAAAAATGTTTAAGAGATTTATTCCAGCCATTTTACACTTATTTATTTATGTGGCTTTTCTCTTTACGCAAATAGAAGTGATTGAGATATTTGTAGATGGCCTTTTTGGTGTTCATCGTTTTTTTGCCCCATATTTAGGCGGATTATATACTTTTATTATCAGTTTTATTGAAATTCTTTCCGTTGGAGCGTTTATCGCAACCATTGCTTTCCTTTCCAGAAGAAATCTATTGAAAATTCCTAGATTTCACATGGATGAAATGACGGGTTGGCCCAAATTGGATGGTAATCTGATTCTTATTTTTGAATTGCTGCTTTTAATTGGAATTTTCTCTATGAATGGAGCCGATATGGTACTTCAAAAAATGGGAGCGCATCACTATACACCTACTGGCAATTTTGCGGTGAGTAGTTGGCTCGGACCACAATTGTTTGGTTCTTTAAGTGAAGGAACATTGATTGGTATAGAAAGAATGGGTTGGTGGCTACATATATTGATTGTGTTTATATTTTTAAATTATCTTCCAAAATCGAAGCATTTACATGTGTTTTTTGCTTTTCCAAATACCTATTTTGCAAAATTGACACCCTATGGTCAAATGGAAAATATGGACGAAATCATGAAGGAAGTGAAAAGCATGATGGATCCAGATGCTGCTTTTGATGAT
>CAZOHX010000517.1:0-2781 GCA_964579315.1 uncultured Saprospiraceae bacterium | reverse complement strand
AATGCCACCGCCTGCAGTACCCGTAAACCATGTTTTATGAGTCATATCGGCTGGATCTACAATCAACCCACGGGTACGCCCACCTACATTGCCAGGTCCTCGTTCAATCCAATCAATATTTGCCCCCCTACTTTGTATATTTGATTTTGCTTTATCAAATTCTGTTTTTTGATACCCCATTTTATAATTCGGAACGGTACTATTTTCTCGAGTACGTATTAATTTATGAAAACTTGCAAATTTGGCAGGCCCGTCATAGTGAATAGCTGAATTTGGAAAACTTGCATTCATCGACAAATCTACTTTTCGATCTGATGCCCTTTTGGTAAAAACAAATATACTGGTTAGAATGATTATCCCTAAGACTATATAAAATAATTTTTTCATCATTAAATTTTTTAAGTTGAATTGGTTTTGTTTTTTAGAACTGTTTTTGATTTTTGGAAACATCATATCTGTATTTCACTTTTTTCCCTTCTTGTCCTGGTCGTGGTCTGCCGACTAAAGAGCGAACTTCTAAAACCGTATCTGAAATCCACACGATTTCTCCCCCAGGGACAATGTCGGTTTTGAGTACTTCTTGAGATTTTGCATTATAAATCGTAAATTCAATCGTCGGAAAACGTGTATTATTACTCATTTTTTTCTTATGCTGCACTACAACATAAGTTTTAGACTCATTGTATAAAAGCGAAATGGCATTTCCATATTTCTTTTGCCCTAGATTTTCTATGGAAGATCTTTTTGCCATTTTCTTTTTAGTATTACAGGATACTAAAATAAGGACAAATCCAATAAATAAAATATATTTCATACTTTTGATTCTGATGATGTTTCAAAATAATGTCGCTCATATATGCTCTATCCCCTATAATCCTTATCAAAAAAAATTACCTAGTACGTTATCTTTACCTTTTCTAAGGTGATGTTCTCCCCACCAAAAATACCATATCCATTTTGAATATTAGAATAAATAGAAGCTTCTGTCGCAAAAACATCATCTTGAGCAGCTATTTTAGTCGCATAACTATAATAAAACTTATATAATGCTTCTGAAACGTGATGAAGTTCTATATGAAGTCTTGTTGTGTCTTGGAAAAACGAATCTTGGTCACTATAACTAAAGAGTTGTGGTCCAACCAATAAAGTTGCATTTCCTGAAATTTTTTTGGATGATTCAACTATTGATTTCCCACTAAAAATTAAGGCATTTTCTAAATAGGTTTTGGAATTAATAATATCAGGTACAATGATTTCTGCTCGTTGATTTTGTAGAAAAAGAAAAGAATCTACGCTATTATCCCATTTTAGAAGTGGCATAAATATTTTCAAATAAAAATAATCATCATCTGTAATCGCCTTATCTACATTAAAAGAAAACTTATAACGACGAGATTGAGCCTTGGCATCCTGCCAAGGAACTGGAGTAACCGTTGAGTTAACAAAATTTAATTTTTCGGGTATAATCGAAACATCACTTTTTGCCTTGCCCAAATCAGGATCTGATATTTCAATATAATAGGATTTTCCTGCTTTAGGTATATAGGAAGAAATAAATTTACCTATTCTATCCTCCCTATTTTGATGATAGACAAATACATCTTTCTCAACATTATTTTCAAAAAGTAATACATGGGCTTGATCCAAGCTTATATTTCGAAAATCATCAACAACAAAACTCTTTGTAACTTCTACTTCCATAGGATTTTCGCTGAAAATAGAGTTGGCCACTATTTGCTCTTTGAAATTTGTATCAATAATCACAACTTCTTCACAAGATGAGAAAGCAATGAGCCCAAAAATTAAGAAGAAATATCGAATTTGCATATCTAAAGAGAAATTTTATAGCTAATGGATGGCATAATTGGAAATAAAGTAATTGCCGTATAATATGCCTTAGACCTATCTTGATGAGATCTACTATATAGATTCAGAGAATAAAAAGAAGGATTCATCTTATTATAAACATTCGTCACCCCCAATGTCCACATTCTTAATCTATTTTTCTTCATACGTGTTCGTACAAAAGTGATATCCAAGCGATGATAATCTGGAAATCTATAATTGTTACGGTGTACACTATTTTCTATAACTCCATATACTCCTCCTACATAGGAAGAATAAGAATTGGGGCCACTAAATGATAACAAATAATGAACTTCTCCATCAAAACCAGGTGTCACATAAGCTACAACAGGCAAAGTCACTGCATTTCCAGAATGAAAAGTCCATAAAGCATTTATACTCCACCTTTTGGATATTTTGAAATTTGAGACAATTGATAAATCATGTCTTCTATCATATTTATAAGGAAATGGCTCTCCAAAATTGATATTTTTAAATTTTCGATTTGCCCACGATAAAGAATATCCTATCCAACCTGTAAATCTACCCCTTTTTTTCTTTAGAAATAACTCGATTCCATAGGATTCTCCAACACCAATATCCACTTTATCTTCCCAGCCAGAAGCCGTAGATAAATAGCTTGCTCCATCTAAATACTCAATCAAATGACGCATTGATTTATAATACGTTTCTACTTCAAAAATGTAGTCTTTATGGAACTCTAGGGATGAGCCCAATGATACTTGATCCGCAATTTGTGGTTTTATCTTATCGGTACTTGGCACCCACAAATCTAATGCACTCAAAATACCTGGACTTGTCAATAGATGCATAAACTGGGCAGTTCGAGCATATCCCCAGTTTATTGACCAATTTTTCTTCAGTAAATAACGCATTGTTATCCTAGGCTGAATAGTGACATAGGGCTTAGTTCGA
>CAZOHX010000516.1:0-2795 GCA_964579315.1 uncultured Saprospiraceae bacterium | reverse complement strand
AATATTAGATAAATATTATAAAAAATGAGCATGAAGTTAGATAAAAAATTTTGGAATGATAGATATTTATCAGAAACAATTGGATGGGATGTAGGTTATCCTACGCCACCATTGACAGAATATATCGATCAACTGGAAGATAAATCCCAAAAAATATTAATTCCTGGGGCTGGACATGGGCATGAAGTCATTTATTTACATGAAAAAGGTTTTACTAATGTTTGGGTATGTGATTGGGCACAAGAAGCCCTAGATTATATTCAAGAAAAATTACCTGATTTTCCATCAGAAAGGTTGATTTGTACTGATTTTTTCGATTTGGATATGACATTTGACTTGATTTTAGAACAAACCTTTTTTTGTGCATTAAATCCCGAATTACGTCCCAAATATGTAAATAAAATTTATGAATTATTACATCCCGAAGGAAAATTGGCAGGACTTTTGTTCTCTATCAAGTTTAATAAACCACACCCCCCTTATGGTGGTGATTTCGATGAATATCAACGATTGTTTCAATCGAAATTTATCATTGAAAGGATGGAAACAGCACACAATTCAATTCCACCACGGATGGAAAATGAATTTTTTATTACTATGAGAAAAACAAAATTAGTGGATAATTAAATGTCCATTAGAGTTGTCCTTTTCAAAATCTACGGATTATGAGAAAAATACTTCTTACTTTATTTTTAACGTATGGATTTATACAAATTGGTCTTGCCCAAGAACCCAATTTCAAAATTAACAATGCAAGAAAATCTATCAAAATCGTCGAAGAATTTATCAATGCTGGTTCGTTAGATAAGGCCTTAAAACAACTAGATCATACCATCGACATAAAGCCTGATTTTGCCATTTCCTATCGTTTAAAGGGTGCCGTTTTATACTTTCAAAATCATTATGCCGAAGCTATTGAATATTATGAAAAATCTTTTGAATTAGATCCCAATCTGTCCCGTGCTGCTTTATTTGAATGTGCTGAATGCTATTTGTTTTTGGAAAATATCACTAAAGCTGAAGAATATTATAAGAAATATGCTGATATGAAAGGGAAAAGTTACGCCAATGCTAAAAAAGAAAGTGGCATGGAGGTTGGCTACGACAATTTACTAAAAACTAGACAGGAAAATTGTCAATTTTTCACCAGAACCGATAAAAACAGATTCGGTGAGCTGAGAATAAAGCATTATGGTAAAAATATCAATTCAAAATATGATGATTATCTGCCATGCACTTCAAATGATGGAGAATACTTAATTTTCACTAAAAATATCCGTAAAGTCAACGAAGATATCTATATTGCTCATCGTCAAAATAACAACAATACATGGAGTGTAGCTAGACCCTTCTCACATAAAATAAATACCAATAGAAATGAAGGCATGGCGAAATTTCAAACAGTAGGAAATACCTTCTTTTTTGCAGGTCATAATGACAATCAAAATATCGAAGACTGCAATATTTTACAAGCAAATTTCAATGATGGAAAAGTTTCAGATTTTTATGAATTACAAGGAGATATCAATACTTTAGATTGGGATTCACAACCTGCAATCACCTGCGATGGTACAAAACTGTTTTTTGCGAGTAATCGCCCTGATGGATACGGTGGATCTGATATTTGGATGAGTGAATTGGATGAGGAAACGGGTGAATGGAAAGTAGCTCACAATTTGGGTCCAGTGATTAATACTGCTAAAGATGAAGAATCGCCATATATTGCCAACGATGGTCTGACCA
The DNA here is from genome assembly GCA_964579315.1 of uncultured Saprospiraceae bacterium. Taxonomy (GTDB): domain Bacteria; phylum Bacteroidota; class Bacteroidia; order Chitinophagales; family Saprospiraceae; genus CAMZLN01. The sequence continues at coordinate 1,052 of CAZOHX010000516.1, read as the reverse complement.
TTTATTTCTCTTCTGACGGGCACCCTGGTTTTGGAAATGGGGATTTGTTTATCAGTCGTTTTGTGAATGGCAAATGGACGAAACCCGAAAATCTAGGTTACCCTATCAATTCCGCAGGGAAAGAATTGGGGATTTTTATTCAAAATGATGATCAGACAACTTGGATTGCTTCTGAAAGATTGGGTACTCATGGAGGCTTAGATATTTACTCTTTCACTATGCCCAGTGAATTTGCTCCATCTAAAACAGTTCCCGTGGCAGTACATGTATTAGATAAAATTGAAAACAAAGGGGTCACTGCAAAAGTTATTATCAGTAATAACGGCAATCGTTTTGTACGTTACACAGATGTCAATGGTGATTTGGAATTTTGTTTGCCTGGAAATCAAGGATATTCCTTTCAAGTAAGCAACCAAGATTATGATCCTTTGGTGGAAGCTGCCTATGTTGATGCGGATAAAAATGTGAGTTTACAAACTATCAACTTGTATCTGACGCCATATGATATTCTTCCAGAACCTATTGCTTTTAATGAAATTCGCAAAAAGAAGATTGAAATTTATTTTGATTTTAATTCTTCTAAAATTCCTGATGAATATTTGGCAGATTTGATGGATTTATCTGAATTAATTGACCAATATGATGGTTGGACTGTAGAAGCCTATGGCTACGCTGATAATGTTGGAAATGCGGATTATAATAAAAAATTATCTAAGGAAAGGGCTCAAAATGTGGTAGATTTTATTTCTAAAAATTGTAATAAAATTATTCAAAGTAATGTTCAAACTGTTGGAAAGGGATCGGTTAACTCTTCTAGCACAAATGATAAAAGATTTAGTCGAAAAGTGGAAGTTATTCTTCAACGGTAAGTGAATTCTTACATTTCTTACTGAGTTTGTATGGCTTCAATAAAATTTTTTATGCATTCTATTTGATACTACCTTCTTTTGATTTTTTTATCGTATAAAATCCCACAACATAACCTGCCCCGCCTACGTTTTTCCCTCGAATAAAAAATAATTTGAAGCAGAGTCTTTAAAAACTAGCTTTTA
>CAZOHX010000515.1:0-2798 GCA_964579315.1 uncultured Saprospiraceae bacterium | reverse complement strand
GTCAACTAATGGTAATTTTTCAACATGCAAACTCACTCGTTTATAAAGTATATCTTGGGCATGAACACCCACAGACATCAAAAGCATCAAAAATAACACATAAATTTTTACCACCTTTACCAACTAAATGATTCTTTTATTATTGACCACAAGACAATTCAAGTGTTTCTATGATACTTTCAACAGGTTCTTTGTCAAAAGTACCTTTAAATAAACAGTTTGAATCAATTTTTTTACTTATATCAATCTCTCCGTAGTAAGACGACAATTCGGATACCACCTCCCGTATAGGCTTGTCCACAAATTCAAAATGCCCAGTATGCCAAGCAGCATAGTTAATATTCTGATTATCTTCTTCGGAAATATGTTTACCATCAAAGATTCCCTTTTCACCTGGAGTAAGATAGACTAAATCACTTGGCTTGTTTTTATTATAAAATTTTACTTTCCCCGTAGCAACAATGACCGTAGTCTGAACATCATTTTCATTTACATCAAAGGAAGTACCTAAGACTTCAACCTGTGTAGATTCTGTCTGAATAATGAATGGTTTATTGGGATTTTTAGCTACTTCAAAAAAAGCTTCTCCTGATAATTGCACTGTTCTTGTATTGCCATCAAAATGGTTAGGAAAAGTCAATTTAGCATCTCCATTCACCCATACTTTCGTACCATCCGATAAGGTGTAAAATCCGTCTTTTGAAGGGCGATTAAACAAATAAAAATAGGCACCCAGACCAAAAACAAACAAGGGTAATAAAATAGCTGCAATTTTTCGAAAAGAATAGATTTTCCGAACAGGAGGCTCTACTTGATTTGTCAGGGCCCGTTGTTTTACCAACTTTAAATCTGATTCGACATCTAACCGCTTTATATTATTCAAATCAAGCGTAGCATCCCAAACTTGCTTCAATTCTTGGAATTCTCGCTCATTATCTGGGGACTCATTTCTCCAAATTTCTAAGGTAATTATTTCTTCTTCTGAAGCATCTCCTTCAAAGTAACGAACCAATATTTTATTTATCATTTGTTCGTAATTTATAATTGTATATCAAAATACTTGTTATTTTTTTGGTATTATATGGGTTATGAGTTTATAAGTTTATTGGGTTATGAAAATCTCCATTAATTAGCTTATGCTCAATATATACTCCAATCATACTAAATTTTAAAGATTTCCCCTATTTTTTTCTCTCAATTTTAAGACAATTTTAATCCATAAAACACGCAGCCAAAGTCCAAATAAGTAAAATTATCTTGGAATAAGCAGGTAAATGCTTTCTCAAATGTTTGATTGCCTGACTAATCTGTGTTTCGACGGTACGCTTTGAAATATTCAATAATGCAGCAATTTCGCCATTTTTCTTCCCTTCAAAGCGATTCATTCTAAAAATTTCTTTACATCTTGGCGGCAATTCATCGATGATATCATTTATTTTCTGAACAAATTCATAGTACTCCAAGGCATCATCTAGGATAATTTCTTGATTATTATGCACTACATTTCCAGAGTGAATAAGATCCGTTTTTTGTTTTTTTATTTGATTTAAAGCTGTATTTCTAATGGCAGTAAATAAATAAGACTTAAATGAACCCTTAATTTCTATTTTATCCATTTTTTCATAAAAATTCACAAAGACTTGTTGAGCTATATCCTTTGCGGACGCCAAATTATTCATATATTTTTTTGCAAATATTACCGCCATTGGATAATATTCCCGAAAAAGAGCATCGAAATTGTCTTTGGTTATTTGCATTATAGCAAAGGTATTTAAATTTTCAATAATTTTACAAATGCTTTTTATTATTAATCGAAGAATTCCATTGTTTTGTCTATATTCAATTTGAGAATCATCAAATTACACAAATGTTTTGTAATTTCACGTTATCAATCATTAAAAATAATGCATAAAACACTAAATTTCTACTATATCATTTGTTTAATCCTCCTATTTGGGTGTGACAGACAAATTCCAATTCCAAATATTGATTCCAAACCTGTATTGTCTATAAATGCCTTAATAGATAATACTTCGTTTATTCAAGCGACCTTATCTACATCAGAATCCATTCAAAAATTTGACACTATTGACCCTATTACAGATGCAGTTATTCATATACAAAATGAAAATGGAAGTTTTAAAAGCACACTAAATAGTCAAGGAAATGGAAAATATACACTTCAATTACCTAAAGTCGAACAAAAAACAAATTATTCTATTTCTGTTGATTATCTTGGCTATGAATCCATTTTTTCAACAACAACATTGTACCCCAAACAATCTCAATTTAAAATTGATACCCATGCTGTTGTTATTTCTGATGCACCTGCTTACAAAATAACCATTCATTTAGAAGACGTTGAGAAAGTTCCAAACTATTATCTTTTTGAGACCATTTTACATCTGAATTACAAAAATGGAATAAAAAAATCTTCCAAGACAAAAGCATTTTCTTTACATCCTTTTGTGGAAAACAAAGATATACAAGTAGATAATTTCGAATTGAATCAAATATTCCTTTCTGATGCTTCTTTTGATGGCCAATCAGTCGATATACCTTTTTTTGTCCAAGACACTAGTTTTTTATACTTAAAAACAAATTCAGTAATGTCCTGTAGTATGGATATTAATGTCAAAAGCGTCAGTAAAGATGTCTATAAACAATTGATGGCAATTGAACGCTTTAAAAATATTGAGGACTCCAATTTTCCATCCACGGTACAAATACCCAGTAATATTAAAAATGGAACAGGAATTTTCGGGACTATTACGGAATATTTGGAGCGATTTCGTTTG
>CAZOHX010000514.1:1463-2803 GCA_964579315.1 uncultured Saprospiraceae bacterium | reverse complement strand
TTTCTCATTTGAGTCGCAGCACTCAACAAATTCCAAACGAAGTTGGGGATGGCTCTCCTACTCAACTAAATATTTTCTTGAGTAAATCTCATTTTTGAAAGAAAATCCCCATAACCTTTTTCAAATTACAAATTAAATTTTAATAGACAATCCATTTTGAACAAAAAAAAGCACCATCACACCTCCCAACGTGACAGTACTTTATGTTTGTATCATAGTTTGTTTTTGACGTCCCTTAAAGATGTCATAAAAATTTGTTCTGTTAGTGTATGTGGACAAATTCCACAGTTTGTTTTTTAGGTCTATCCCTAAATTGTTTTTTGTAAGATTCAATTCGAGCCTTTATAAATAAAAGCTTTTTTCGTAATTGATAATACAAATATACAGTAGAATGGTGCACCAAACCATACCTAAGTATTGGTAATTAACAGTTTGAAAGAAATCTAAATATTTATTTCTATAAAAAATAATTAGTTATACATTACAATTTTACATCTCTATCCCTTTTAGGAATACTTTTATCCATTTTCTAATCAGAATTAAGCATATACAGATATAAAAGCATCAGGTTCAAGATTGTAAACATCATTTAATTCATAATATTCTAGGGGACTATCATCTTCAATAGGGAAAACATCACCATTGGTCAATGTGTGTTTAGAAACAAATGCATCGCCCAAGACAAAATTCACCATTTTCAAATCCCCGCCAAAATAAGTTTTCAATATTGGGATAATTTGAGTTTGGAATACCAATTTGAGATTCTCCACTTGATTGATTCTCATAAAATAGCCATGTCCCAATAAAAATTGATCACCCAATAATATAGATAGCCGTTTATTGATAGTAGTCAATAATGCAGACATATCAATTGATAGTTCTTCTGAAAGCACGATTGGTTCCAACAAATGGGGCTTGACATTTATATCCACAAAGGAAAATTTACTTAGTAAAATTGGATCCAATTGAACACCCGCATTTGGCTCATTATCCAACAGACAAATAATATGCAAATTAGGCGGAATGGAAAAATACGTTTTTGAAAAAGGCAGAATTACGCTGGTCGCATCTACCCCACCCTCACGGGCATCCGCTTCAAGCATAGAAAGCATATCTCCAAAAATACTCAAAATATCCCCTTGATTGGCAGATTTAATGATAAGCACATGTCGCTTTGCATAAGCGTGAATAATACTATTAAGTTTACGGATGTCAAAATCTACTGCTACATCTTTTTCAATTGAACCATCCTCTTGCGGTTGAGTAGGATGATATTCAGTAGCTTGAAAATGCTTTAATGCAGTAAAAATAGTCCAATAAATATGCGTATTCACATTTCC
>CAZOHX010000514.1:0-1453 GCA_964579315.1 uncultured Saprospiraceae bacterium | reverse complement strand
ATGCCCCACTTGATGCTCATTATCTTCATAAGCTTCATTACCATAATATTTTTCAAATAGATTTTGCAAACGATTTTTATTGATATTCATTGCGGAATAGGTATTCTCTGGACGAACAGCAATATTTCCAAAACGCAAAATCTTATGCAGTAATATTTTTTTATCATCTTCTGTTTTAAAAGAATTAAAATCATCACTTTTTAAATACTCCAAAAACTTTTTATAGACTTGATTAAACTCGATTTGAACTTTAGGTTGTGGTAAATGTGCCACAAGACTCTCTACTAAATCTTGTTTGGCTTCAAAACAGATTTGTTTAAAAATACCATTTCTTACAATCTCTTGGGTAATGCCATTTTCAGTGGAAAGAGAAGCACCTTCCACAAAATCATGATAGCCAAAGGAAGGATGAAAGCTAACAAAATTGATCAAACCATCTTCTACATATTGCTCCAAACGGAGACGAACATCAGGATAAGGCGTTTGAAATACCTCATTTAATGGTCTATTTTCGATGATTGCTACGGCATAATTCACGGATTGATATGTTTTTCCGCATTTGGGAGGACCATAGAGTGCCAAATTTAATGGATAATTGATTCTAATGGGAAAAGTCAAATTATTTTCATCAATAAACTGAGATAAGATATTGTATTGATTTTCAGTCCATTCATAAATAGCTTCACGATCACTAAATTTAATTTTCTCCAATCCAGGTAAACTGGTTAAGGATTCCATTGGAATAGGACGGTTACAAACATTTTTAAGCATAGTGATTTTCAAGGAAAAATTCACATGCGGCTTTTTGGAAAAAAAAGGCAATTCATCTTCTGGAATTTTTAGTTTTTTTAGGCTTTTACTAACTTCCGCAAGTCCTAAAAAGAGATTATACTCTCCCAATTGACATAAAATTACTTTATCTCCTTTTTTGATTTTTGAATATCTCTTTTTTACTGGAATAGTTTCAAACAATTCCTTGCACATAGCTTCATGTAAATTATATTTTGAGCTATCTATTTGAATACTCCAATATTTCATCTTTTTATTTGTCATATTTCTTATTATCTTACTTTTTAATTTAAAATCAAAAGTAAGATTCCTTTTTGGAAAAAGATGTCTTGTAGGTACAAAAAAGAGAGATTCATGGAATATTCATAAAACAATACAACAAACAAAAAAGGCGAAATGCATAAGCAAATCACCTTTTTCTAATCTTAAATAAACTTTTTAAATTACTGCTGAATAATATTAACTAACTGATTATTAAACGGTACTAATAATATTTTATTTCATTTTCTCAAAAAAAAATCATCTAATAAACCATAAAATCTATTAGATGACTTAAAAAAAGATACATTATCTTATAAGTGCGTGACAAAAAGTGGGATTTGAACAAATTCTATTTTAAATATTCGCCATTCCAAAGCGTTTAATCTTAGTGCATAAAAATTTC